>JAOACN010000021.1 GCA_026417815.1 Chloroflexaceae bacterium
TTCTCGGGGTATGCCGGGCGACCGGGGCCACGGCCGCTCGCGCTCACCCTCCTGCCGGCACTGGCGCTCCAGGTTGGCCTGGCGACGCTGCGGCAGCGGCGGCTCGACCCGAAACGCGCCCTGCTGCCCGGGACGCACCCCGGCTACAGCGTCACGCGGGTGGATGTGCCGGCGGCTCACGGGCCCGTGCCGGCGCTGCACATCGTGCCGTCGGGAGGGGCCACGGCGGCGGTGTGCGTGGCCCACGGCTCGGGCTGCGACAAAACCTTCTACGCCTGGCGGCTGGTCGAGGAGTTGACCGGGCGAGGTCTGGCGGCGCTGCTCATCGATCTGGACGGCCATGGCGAAAGCCCGCGCCCACAATCCTTCCCCGAGATCATCGCGTGCGTGGGGGGACCGGCGCGCTGGCTGCGGGAGCAGTACCCACGGGTGGGGTTGCTGGGGATGAGCCTCGGCGGAGCCGTGACGGCGCGAGCAGTGGCCGACGGGGCGCCATGCGACGCCCTGGCGCTCTGGGCGGTGCCGCCGCGCCTGCGGATGAGCATGGCGGAGTACCGGCGCGCGCAGATCATCGAGGCCCTGCGACTGGCGCGGCCACACCTGTTGCACCTCTTCCGCGACGGCTCGCCGTACCACGTCGTTCGCGCCTGGCAAACCAGCGGCATTCGGGCGCGTATCGGCACCTGGGACCTGTTCGACGCCCTCGACGTGTTAGGAAGCCTGCGCCGCATCGCGGCGCGCGCGGAGCGCCCACCGCTGCTGCTGATCTACGCCGGGCGCGACGGGGTGCTCCCGGCGGGCGCCGCCGACGAGGTACGGGCGGCCACGGCGGGATGGGGCGAGTTCCACCTGGTACGCGGCGCGAGCCACGTCTCGGTGGCGATCGAACTGGCGACACTGCGACGCACCGGGGCGTGGTTCGCCGCGCGGCTGATGTGAGGAAGGTCAAGAAAGAGAGCCGGCATAGCCCGCGAGGGCTTCGCCGTAAGCCCTGGCCCGAGCCGGGACGAAGGCTCAGCCGAACGGCGGGCCACAGGACGTGGGGCTTGCGCCCCCGGCGAGCTGGCCGTACAATCGGGCCAGTTACCAGCTCAACGGAGGTAGCGCAATGCAGATCGTGCATGTGCATGTCCACGTAAAGCCCGAATACATCGAGGCCTTTCGCGCGGCGACACTGGAGAACGCGCGCAACAGCGTGCAGGAGCCGGGCGTGGTGCGGTTCGACGTGATCCAGCAAGAGGATGACCCGAGTCGCTTTATCCTGGTCGAGATCTACCGCGACGACGCGGCCCCGGCGGCGCACAAGGCCACGGCCCACTACGCCGTCTGGCGGGACACGGTGGCCGAGATGATGGCCGAGCCGCGCAGCAGCGTGCGCTACCGGGCGGTGTTCCCCGAGCCCGCCGGATGGGAGTTGCCGCGATGAGGTTCGAGTTCGCGACCGCGGGGCGCATCATCTTCGGCGCGGGAGTGGCGCGCGAGGCCGGAACCCTCGCCGCGGCCCTCGGTCGCCGGGCGCTGGTGGTAGGCGGACGTTCGCCGGAACGCCTCGCGCCACTACTGGAGACCCTGCGCGCCGCCGGGGTCGCCGCAATCACCTTCGCGGTTGCCGGCGAGCCGACGGTAGAGGCCGCAGCGGCGGGCGCCGCCCTGGCCCGGGCCGAGGGCTGCGATCTGGTCGTGGCGATGGGCGGCGGCAGCGCCCTGGACGCGGGGAAGGCCATCGCCGCACTTGCCGCCAACCCGGGCGACCCGCTCGACTATCTGGAGGTGGTGGGGCGCGGGCAACCCCTGGTCGCGCCTCCGCTCCCCTGCATCGCCATCCCGACCACCGCGGGCACGGGCTCGGAAGTGACGCGCAACGCCGTGCTCGGCGTACCCGCGGAGCGGGTCAAGGTCAGTCTACGCAGCCCGCTGATGCTGCCGCGGGTGGCGCTGGTGGACCCCGAGTTGACCTACGGCCTGCCCGCGGCGCTGACGGCGAGCACGGGCATGGACGCCCTGACCCAGTGCCTGGAGCCGTTTGTCAGTCCGGCGGCCACCCCTCTGACCGACGGGCCGTGCCGCGAGGGGCTGACACGGGCGGCGCGCAGCCTGCTCCGCGCCTGTCACGAACCAGGGGACCGGCAGGCGCGTGAAGACATGGCCATCGCCAGCCTCTGCGGCGGCCTGGCCCTGGCCAACGCGCGGCTGGGCGCGGTCCACGGGTTTGCCGCGGCGCTGGGGGGGATGTACACGGCCCCGCACGGGGCGATCTGCGCGCGGCTGCTCGGACCGGTGATGGCCGGCAACATCGGCGCGCTGCGGCAGCGCGCCCCACAGTCGCCCGCGCTGGCGCGCTACGCCGAGGCGGCGCGCCTGTTGACCGGCGAAGCCGCGGTCACGCCGGAGCACGGCGCGGTCTGGGC
>JAOACN010000064.1 GCA_026417815.1 Chloroflexaceae bacterium
TATGGCTCCCCGCAGTGTTCGACCGCCATACGTCCGCCTGTTCCCACGCGTGCCGGGGATAATATACTATCCCGCCGTAACCCTGGCGTTACCTGTCGTTGCTCGGAGAGGGCCGGCACAGGCTCGATGCCTGCACGCCGCCTGCGCGGCGCTTACAGGGTGAGAAGAAGGGTCTTCAGGGCGAGCACACTCTCCCTGCCATAGCTCTGGTTGAGAGGCGCTTGGAGCGCCATCGCCGGCGCCCCGGGTTGACCGCTCGCGTGGGCGGTCGCGGTCACTGAGGCACGGCAACGGCTCGGTATCGCTTGCTGTTATCGTTGTTGCCAAGTATACAAGAACTATCGTTGATTTGAGAAGTCTTTTTGTTAACAATTTTGTTAGCAAGAGATTGTTCGTAGCTGAGTTGCTATAGCAGGAACGCGAAGATCCGCCGGCTCCCTGCGCTCCTAGTTTCACCCACGGCGGATATGCTTCATAGTCAGACCCGGACGAATCCGCCACCGCGGGCAAAAAACGGAGCGCGGAGGGCAGTGCACTCCGCGCCTTCCATGCGTATAATTGCGCATGCGTTTGCGATATCAATTCTACTCGTTCAACTATCCGGCCTTCATCCAGCCTGGCTGTAGTCTTGTTCTCCTGCGATGATATTCTTATGAAGATTAAGAATTAATCCGGTATAGCCCGCGCAGGCGGGCGTCGCAGCTATACTGCACGATATGATCGCGCCGGGTATGATGCGCGCATAGACTACCGCGCCACCCCTGACCCTCCGCTCGAAGACGACGACGCAGCCTGGGCCGACGCGCTGCTGCGCGCGGCCGGGCTGCGCTAAATGTGCTACAAGAGCGGGGAAACCCGGTTTCCCCGCCCCCGCCACGCATCACTTCAAAATATAGTACGTCGCCCGTTTGTCGCCGATCTTCAACAGCATCCCCCGCTCGACCAGGTCGGCGAGGTCGCGGCGGATGCTTTCGGGGCTGACCTCGGGAAATTGTTCCTGCAGGTCGCGGTTGGTGATGCGCCGCTGGTCCATCACGAAGAGCAGGGCGGCGATCTGCCGCTCGTTGAGGCCCATGCGCGCCCATTCGCGCGTGTCCAGCCCCTCGACGCTCAGGTCCTCCACGGGCCGGCCGATCAGTGTGACGAGGAAGCCGGCGGCGGTTTCGCGGAACATCGGCGAGGGCAGGCCGGCCTCGGCCATCTGGCGCAGCATGCGGTCAATGCCGTAGCCCAGTCGCTCGATCAGGCCATGGTCGGCCAGCACCTGCACCAGGGTTTCGTTGCGCGAGAAACGCTCCTCGACGATGTTCTCCACCGTCACGTGGCCGGGCAGGCGGCCCGGTGAGTAGACCTCCAGGCGGTCGCTGAAGAGCGAGACGCGGATGCCCTCGCCGCGCACGCTGTAGTCGCGGTGGGCCACGGCGTTGACCAGCGCCTCGCGCACCGCGCCGGGGGGGAACTGGGTCCAGTCCTGACGTTCGAGGCCGACCATGCGGCTGCCCTTGCGCATGTGCTCCATCAGCCAGCGTTCGGCCCGGCGCAGCGCCTCGACCAGGGTGTCGCGCACGTCTTCGCGCTCGAAGGCGTCGGCCATGTCGCGCCCGCGGTAGCGCACCAGGGTGATCTCGGCCTGGGGGTAGCGGGACTCCACCTGGCGGGCGAAGAGTAGCAGCCCGGCATTGGTGGGCGCAAATGCGGCCCGCGCCTCCGCCTCGGAGGGCGCGCTGGCGCCGCCCTCCCCCTCGGCGCGCGGCGCGCCCACAGGGGCTCCCGCGCCATCACCCCGGACGATGCAGCCCCGGCGCTGGAGCAGGCTCAGGGGGTCGGCTTCGGCCTCCGGGCCGATGCGCCGCGCGTAGGCGCTCACTTTGAGCGGATCGAGTTCATCGAGGGTCGCGCCGGGGGGCGTCTCCCGTTCCCAGCTCACCTCGCCCCGTTCGAGGAGCAGGCGCCGCAGGGCCTCGGGGGGCAGGGGCTGGTTGGCGCCCCCCTCGCGCCGCAGGTACTTGCCCCGCACGGCGTAGACCTGCGAGAGGCCCGCCGGCACGCTGACGACGAGCAGGGTGCGCTCCTCGTGGGTGAACGGCTGCGGCAGGGGCAGGATCAGCGGCGGGGTGCAGGAG
>JAOACN010000101.1 GCA_026417815.1 Chloroflexaceae bacterium
GATGCTTCCGGTACGTCCCGTTTCACGAACGGGCTGGGAGGAGGGTTTCTGGGAGGGCTTTGCCCTCCCACACCCTCCCGTTCACGTCCTGATACACCCACGGGCTGGGAAGAGGGTTCCTGGGAGGGCTTTGCCCTCCCAGACCCTCCCGACCAGCGGGCCAGGGTCCAGGAAAACCAGGTTTCCCTTCATTATACGCCGGAAGTGCGGAATGGTTCATGCCACCGGGCGGCGTAGCATGGGCCTTGAACGTCTACCGGGGTGCGACGAAACGTTCTGCACGTTCCCCTTCGCCCGGCGGCTGAAGCCGCGGGCTAACGTCCTGCGAAGCCGGCCTGCGCCGGCTTCAGCAGGCTACGGAGGTAGCCTTCGCAAGGCTAGCCGGAGCCTTCAGGCTCCCGGCGGGCCGGTGGGCCGCGGCACGTGCAGAACTTTACGTCACACCCACGTCTACCGATCCTGATTGCAGTGAGTGCCCGGACTGTGGTACACTGCGCTCGGTTTTCACCCGCGACGTGGAGGTTTGCCCGGTGACGCAGGACGATCAGCAGACGCCTGAGCGCGGCCCGGAGGGCCGGATTAGCCGCGATACGTTGCTCTTGCTCGGCGCCCTCACCTTTCTCATTCTCGCCGTCGCTTTGACCTTCCTGTTTACGCCCAACACTGGTACCAATGTTGGTCAGACTCCGCCTACTGCAACCCCTGCTCCTGCCACCGAAGTGGTGCAGTCGCCGGTTGCCCCTCTGGCAACTCCCACTTCCCTTTCGGAGACGCCCTACCCTGGCCCGGGGGTGATCGGTCAGGCGCGGACGGCAACCCCTCCGCTCCCCACCGCTCAGCAAAGAACGGCCACGGCGAGCCCGGCTGCACCCGAAGAGCCGTACCCCGGCCCGGTCGGCGAGGGTACCCCGCCACCCCTGCCAACGTTCAATCCCACGGTCATTACGCCTACGGCGCCTCCGCCGCCTACTCGCCCGCCCGAGGTTATCCAGCCTTCGCCAACCCTTCCGCCGATCCAGCCGCCTCCCACGGTGCCGCCAACGCCAACATCCGACCTGGCCCTTGAGGTTACTCCGACCGCGGTTCCTACCGTTCCGCCGGCGACGCCCACCACACCTCCCCCGCCCCCGGCGGATGTGCTGCGTGGCAGCGTGCGCTGGTCCGCAGCGCAGGGGCCGATCATCCTCCGTCGCGACGTGCAGATCGCCCCCGGGGCAGAGTTGCTCATCGAGCCGGGAGTGGAGGTCCGCCTCGATCCGGGGGTGTCCATTTACGTAGATGGCGGACGGTTGCTCGCCGCGGGAACGGCCGACCGCCCGGTGCGCTTTGTCGGCAACACCGGGGCCCGCTGGAGCGGCCTGTTCGGGCGTCCGGACAGCGTGCTGGTGCTGGAGCATACCGAGGTACGCGGCGGAGGCGTGGGCGGCACGGTGATGGCCGTGGATCGCAGCAACCTGACGGTGCGGAACAGCCGCTTTACCGACAATGGCGGCGGGATCATCACCACCGACACCCGGCTGGAGATGAGCGATACCCAGATGTTCGGGAACGACATCCCCTTTGGCGCGGCGCTGGAGGTGAGTTTCGCTCGCGGCAACTTCGTGACCCTTACCCGCAATCGCTTCGGCGGCAACCGCCTCAGCGATGGTTCGCCCCAGGTCCGCCTTAACAACAGCAGCACCTTTGAAACGCTGAACCTGACAATTGACGGGAACCTGATGACCGGCGGCACGCCCAATTTGCAGTTGACGACCAACGGCCCTCTCCGGGGCGCCGTGGTTTGCAATACCCTCGTCGGCGATGACCAGGGCTTCGGGATCCGCACCACTACCGAACAGGTGGCCCCCAACGGCGCCCTGCCCATGGATCTGCGCGTCGAGCAGAACTATATTGACGACCACGTCCCGCCGATCATCCCGACCTATTTGCGCTTTGGGCTTGGCCGCGGCGCGACGAGCGAGATCTTCCTCGATATGCGCAATAACTGGTGGGGCGATCCCTCTGGCCCCTACGATCCCGAGCGCAACGCCGATGGGCGCGGCGACTCCGTGGGGGTGAACATCGAGTTCATCCCCTGGTTGCAGGCGCCACCCTCATGCGCCCCGCCACGCTAGTAGAGCCGAAGCATTGGCGTAGCCAATGCTTCGGCCCTACTAGCTCCCCCTCTCGACCTCGACTTTTGTTGAGGGACGGCTCTTTAGTTCATCCTGTTCGATCTGCTCATTGACCACGCGATTGACCTCGCGCGCCGCGACGTCCAGGCCGCGAATGGCCACCCGGGCGATGCCCAGGTGCAGCCGGCCAACCGCTCGGAAGAGATCGGCGGTGGCGTCAATCGCCTCACTGCGGGCGCGTGGTGGCAGCAGGTACAACGGCCAGCTCGCCGCTGCCAGGCCCAGTCGCGCCACACTGGCCCCCAGGGTGCTGGCTGCATCGACTAGATCGTCCCCCCGACCCGTTGCGCTGCCCTGATTACGGTTCTCTGTCATATATGTACCTCCCTGACTATTTCCGACAACTCTCATTATAGTCCGCCGGTGGCGGTGTGTCTATGTCGTTGCCCGACATGGCAATGGAAAAAAGGCGTTTTCCGGGGAGGGCGGCGCCCTCAGGGGTGCGGGAAGGCCCCGGGGCGGCAGGGGTGTTTCTGGGAGGGCGTGGCCCTCCCAGGCCCTCCCATCGAACAAGGATATAGGAAAGCCTGTGCGCTCTACCCTTCTCCACCCGATGGAGGGTGAGGACCCTATCAAGGCGCGGCCAGGATCTCCAGGCGCCCGTCGCCGTCCACGTCCTCCACGCCGACCTGCCGCCACTGCCCAGCCGGTGAACGCCATTCGAGCTGAAAGCCCCACCCGTGCCAGCGCCAGACCGAGACGCGCTCCCCGGCGTCCCCCGGGGCCGCGCCGCCTTCCAGCGTCACCAACTCGCCTCGTCCGTCGCCTTCGAGGTCGGCCCAGGCCAGGTCCTGGATGGGTGTTGCGGGCGCCGAGCCGCCCCAGATGATCCGGAAGCGTCCTCCGCGCCAACCCAGCAGGTAGGGCTGCGAACGCAGCCGGCCCCTCTCGTCGGGCTGCCAGAGGAGCAGCAACAGTTCGACGCGCCCGTCGTCGTTGGGGTCGCCGGCCAGCACGCGGGTGATTCGCCAGTCCGGCTGCTCGTTGCGCCAGACCACCGGCGCGCCGGGGCCGTCGCGTAAGGTCAACACGCCCGCTGCGTCAAGATCGGCCCACAGTGGTTCGCCATCGCCGCGCAGATCGGCGGGGATCAGCACAGGGTGAGGAGCGAGGGAGGCCGCCGTCGTAACGGGTTGGCCGCTGGCCCCATCCCAGCGCCAGACGCTGGTGGTGGTCGGTTGCGCGGTCGCCTGGGCCGGGGAAGGTGTCGCTGGCGCCGCAGGCGTGGTGGAAGGCGCGGACAGGCCCGGCGTCTCCAGCGCCGCGCGCCAGGCTGCGCTCTCCGGCGCGAGGGGCCGTGGGCGCCCCCCCGCCGTGGCCACGGGCGCCACGGCGAGCAGGGCCACCCCCTCGCGGTCCAGCAGCGCCCGCAGCACCGCCCCGCTGCTCAGGGCCGGATTGGCCGGCCCGTCGAAGAGAAAATTGCCCAGAGAATAGGCGACGATCCCCCCGCGTCCCGCCGAGGCCAGGTTTTCGACCGGTTGAAGCACGTGGGGATGGGCCCCAAGCACCAGATCGGCCCCCGCGGCGACCAGCCGGCCGGCCCAGGCCCGTTGCCGCACCCCTGGCTCGGCGGCGTATTCCACGCCCCAGTGCACCAGCACCACCACTGCGTCGGCTTCGGCGCGCGCCGCCCTCACCGCCTCCAGCGCCCGCGCGCTGAGCCAGGCGCGCCCGTGGGGGCATGGTTCCGCGCCGGGTGGACAGTCGGCGAAGTCAGGGTTCGGCCAGGCGCGATCGTCAGCCGGGGCCAGCCCTCCGCGTCCATCGGCGGGGTCGCGCACGTCGTTGAAGGCCAGCACGGCCACGCGCAGCCCGCGGACGTTCAGCATCACCGGCGCCAGCGCCGCCGCCTCGCTCTGACCGGCCCCGACGGCGGCCATCCCCGCCTCGCGCAGCGTGGCGAGCGTCTCGGCCAGGCCCTCCGGGCCGGCATCGAGGGCGTGGTTGTTGGCCAGGCCCAGCAGGTCGAAGCCGGCGGAACGCAGTGCTTCAAGGTGCGCCGGCGGCGCCAGCAAGCGGTACGGCCCCGGTCGCGCGGGGGCGCTGGCCGTGGTGAGCGGGCTCTCCAGGTTGCCCAGGGTCAGATCCCCCGCCAGCAATGCGCGGCTATCGGCCAGTAGCGCCGCCGCGCCCAGGCGCTCTGCGTTGCGGGCCACCCCACGCGCCAGCATCACGTCCCCGCCCGCCCGCAGGTCAAGCGTGGCGCCGCCGGTCCACCCCGGCCGGGTGTAGAGCGTCTGCCAGCCGGGCAGGTCGGGCGGCGCTGCCGGGCGCGCGGCGCATGCGCCTGCCAGCGCCGCCAGGATGCCCATCAGCAGCGCGAGGGCCACGATGTGGATGTGCCGGCTTGCGATCATCTGGCGGCCCTCTTACGGCGCCTGCCACTCCGGCGGCGTCGGCGGGTCCAGCACGATGCGCGTGATGCGCCACCGGTCCCCCTCGCGCCGCAGGGTGTACGTCACGTCGAGGGTGTACGGGGCGCGCACGCCGATCCGCACTGGCTCTCCCTGCTGGAGCTGGTCCTCGAAGTAAGGACTGCCGCGGTACAGTTCATCGCTCCAGCTCTCGCGGGTAGTGACCACGGCGTTGTCAGCGTCCACGAAGTCGAAGGAACGGAACTGCAACACCAGCAGTTTGGAACCGACGAACTGCCCGGCCTGCTCCAGACTGGCGATATACGCCTGCGTATCGGCCAGTTCCTCGGGGCCGAGGTACTCAGCTACCCGCTCCGCGTCGGTGTACCAGACGGCCTCCACCAGCCGCTCGTTGAAGCGGCGGATGGTCGTTGCCAGGGGTTCGGCCGCGTTCCCCGCAACCATGAAGCTCTCCGTCCAGGCCGCCAGGGGGGGCGCCTCGCCGGCGTCGAGCCGGGCGCGCCATGCCTCGTCGGTCAGACGGTCACTCAGCGGCTGGATGAACTCGTAGTGCGAAAAGACCCCACCTTTGGTCAGCACCAGGCGCCCTTCGATGGGGGCCACGACGTAGATCTCGAAGACGCGCCCCACGGCGGTTTCAAGGACGACGCCTTCGGTAGCGTTGGTGGCGATGTCGGCGACCACCGCCGCCTGGAGATCCTCGCCGCCGGCCGGGATGCCCCCTCGCCCCTGGTAGAAGGCGTCGTCGTCGGCGGCGAAGGTCAGGGCCTCGATCTCGGCCCCGTAGAAGCGGATCAGTTCGTACTCCTCGGCGCTCAGGGCCTCCCCGCGCAGTTGCTTTTCGGCCATGGTTTGCAGGCGCGTCGCCAGACGCTCCATCGCCTCAAGCAAGGCCCGGTCCTCCTCCGCCAGCAACCCCCGCGCCGCCAGGCCCTCGATGGTCATGCGCGACAGGCCGGCCACCCGGGCGAAGAGTTCCGGAACCGGCTCGACGTACCCTCTGGCGCGCTCGGGTTCGGGCGGTTGCAGCGCGTCGTAGCCCCGCTCAACGTACACCTGCTTGGCGTAGAGGATGGTGTCGCGCTTCAGTTCGGTCCACGAGCCGAGGGCCGTGGTCAGTTGCTTGTCCAGCCAGGCCTCCGAGCGCATAAACGCGGGGTAGCCCTCGCTCACCGGCTCGAGCAGCGGGCGCAGGCTGTGGATCCAGCTCCAGTACAGGTTCTGGGTCCAGGTGGCTTCATCGTAGCCGGCGAAGGCGGCCCGCAACTCGTCCATGTTGGCCCGGTACTGTGGCAGCGCCGTGTCGCCCAGGTTCTCCAGGTGGAGCAGGGCGCGATCGGAGCCGATGGCGGCAAAGAAATCGAGGGAGCGGGGCAGCATACGCGCGGGAACGTTCGGATCGACCAGTTTCTGGAAGACGAAGGCATCGGGCACGAAGCGTTGCCCCATCAGACGCAGGCCCTTGACCTGTTCCTCCGTCGTGCCGGGGATGACAACCATCCCCATAATCTGCGGCGGGCGCAGTTCCTTGACCGCTGCCTGGAAGGCGGCGAACTTCGCCGGGTCGAGCAGGTCGCGCGGGTCGCTTACCGGGCCATAGGCCGCGGCCAGGGCCTCGCCGTACTCGCGGGGCGTCAGGTCGTCGCTGCGGCCCACGAAGAAGACCGTCGGCTCGTAGATCCCCTCCCAGACCTGGTCGGCCGTCAGGCCGTCCACGCTGGTCTGCTGGTAGGCCAGGGTCAGCAATGCGGCCTGCTGCGTCTCCAGCGTGTCCTTGGCGCGGAAGGTCATCCGCCCGTGCCACATCATGGCCCGGAAGTAACGCTTCAGGTCCTCGTTCTTCGTGTAGTGACCGCGCGGCACGTACTGGCTCCAGTCTTCGCCCCGGGGGTAGCCAGGGAAAATCGCCGAGGGGCCGATGCGATTGTGAGCGGCGATGGCGGCCAGATCCGGCTCGGCCAGGTCGCGCAGCCCGGCGGGGATCTCCCAGTCGGGGTCGAGCAGCTTGAGCGCCACGGCGAAGTAGGCCGCGTTCCGCCGCGCGGCGTCGGCCCAGGGCGTGCCGGCCAGGGCTTCGTACTGGGCCACCGAGGTGCGCAGCAACTCGGCGTCGAGGCGCTTAAGCATCGGAATGAAGGCCGTCATCTCGGCCCGGCGCAGGGTCTTGTCGAAGAGCAGATGGTAGACGTGCAACAGCGAGTCGGAAGTGACAAAGACGGGGATGTTGTCGTAGCGCGCCCGTTCGTACAACTCGTAGAACTCCTTCGTCTCGCCCGGACTGACAGCAAAGCCGTTGGCGGCCACGCGGGCGCGCTGTTCGGGCGAGAGGGGCACGCTCAGGATGACGTTGCTCAGGTCCGCGGCCACCGGTTCAGCCCGGACACGGGCCTCGACGCGCACCGGCGGGGGCTGGAAGGGCGCGAAGCCTGGCCCTTCGGCAGGGCGGAAACCGGCGGGAAGGGCCGCAGCGGGCAATTGCAACGCGCCAACCGTTAAGCCGGCAATCGGGGTGGGCGCGCCGGCCGACGTGGGCGCCACGGCGACGGTCGGTGCGGTGGTTGGCTCGCCCGCCGCCGGTGTCGGCGCGGATGGCCTCGGGGCGCAGGCCGCCAGGAGCATCAGGAGCACGAGCGACAGCAGAGCGAGGGCGCGTGAGGGCTTCATCAAACACCTCCTGTATAGCGCGCAGGGGCGGTCCGGGCACACTCAGCCTGAAGATAAGACGTTGCGCCGCCCTGCCGGGTTCCGGGGTAGCCGGAGGATTTCCCTTGGGCCGGATGTGATGAAACGTTAGCCGCCAGGCGCGAAGGAGTTGCAGAACTTTTCGTGTCGCCCGGTAAGACCGCAGCATTGGCGCAGGCAATGTTGCGGCCTTGACGGGTGTCCCCTGATTACCCCTTTGAAATCTGACCATTCTGTCATCTAAATGTCATCCGATGATCGTTCGATCAGGCGCGACGATGACACGCCGTTGCTCGTTCGAGCGGCATGCGCCCTCCGCTGAACGCTCAAAGCAACGCCCTCCCAGATGGGCAGGGGCGTGGGGAAACCTGGTTTCCCCACCGTTTCGCAAGCATTTAGCTCCGAGCAATTCCGTTTTCACGTGAAGGGTCTATAATGACAGCACCTGTAGACCCCGATACACCGTGGAACCTGATGCGCCAGTCGCCTGACCATTCTCTTCCAGCGCCGGAACCGGACCCGCTGCCCGCGTTGCTAACGCGCCACCTGGGGCCAGGCCCCGCCGCGGTGCTGCTCGGCGCCACCCCGCGCCAGCGCCAGTGGCAGGCCGTTTGCGCCCAACTGCTGGCGGCGCGCAACGCCATCGCCACCTACCTCCCCCGGCGCCTGCTGGCCCGCGAACTCGCCACCGACGGTGCGCCGCCCTGGATCGAGTGGGTCGAAGGCGCGTTGCTCTTCGCCGATGTGAGCGGCTCCACCGCCCTGGCCGAACGCCTGGGCGCCCTGGGGCACGAGGGGGCCGAAATCGTCACCGAGACGCTCAACGGCTATTTTGCCACTATGATGCGTATTATTGCCGCAGCGGGAGGGGATGTCCTCGGCTTCGGCGGCGACGCGCTGCTTGCGCTCTTCGACGGTCCGCGCGCCACCGCCACTGCCGCCGCGGCCGCACTGGAACTGTTGCGGGAACTGGCGGGCTTTGAGCGCGAGGTGCCCGGCGTGGGCCGCTTTCCACTCACCATGCACATCGGCGTTGAAGCGGGGGCGATCGCCCTGGTGGGCGCCGGGCAGGCCCATTCGCGTCGCTACAGCGCGATGGGGGCGACGGTCGGCGCCGTGGCCCGCGCCGAAGCCTGCGCTGGCCCGGGCGAGGTGGTGCTCGGTCCGCGCGCCTGGGCGGCGCTGGCCGCTGTGGCCGAGGGCGAGCTGCTCGAGGCAGGCTTCGCGCGCGTCCGGGCGCTGCGGGTCGCCCCGCCGGCCGTTGCCTGGCCAGCGCCGCCGCAATTCGACGAAGCGGCGCCACCGTCACTCGAGACGATTGCCCGCCTGGCCGCCCAGGTTGAGCGTTGCGGCGCCTATTTGCCCGTGGAGCTGGTCACCCGGATCATCGCTGACCCGCAGCGCCCCCGCGTCGAGGCCGACCTGCGCCCGGTAACGGTGCTCTTTGCTCAACTGGCGGGACTGGAGGGCCTGATTGAGGGCCGGCCCGCGGCGGAGGCGGCCATGGCGGTCAATACTATCGTCGGCCCGTTGCAGGTGGCCGTGGAGCGCTTCGGCGGCTTTGTTAACAAGCTCGACCTGGCCGAGGAAGGCATCCGGCTGATGGCCGTGTTCGGCGCGCCGCTGGCGCTGGAGGATCACGCCGAGCGGGCCGCGCGGGCCGCGCTGCTGATGCAGGCCGCCGTTCAATCGGCCCGGCAGCCGCTGCGCTTCCGCGCCGGGCTGAACACCGGCAACGTCTTCGCTGGCAACGTCGGCAGCGCCGAACGCAAAGAGTACACCGTTATGGGTGACGCGGTCAACGTCGCCGCCCGCGTCATGGCCGGCGCTGCCTGGGGAGAGGCGCGATGTTCCAGCGCCACGGCGGCGCGGATCGCCCATGCGCTCGTCTGCGCCGATCCGCGGCGGATCGCGGCCAAAGGCAAGCGCGAGCCGTTGGAGGTGCTGCGGGTGGTCGCCGAGCGTGAGCACCCCGTGGAGCCGGTGTACACCGATGCGCCATTGATCGGACGCGTCCATGAGCTTGCCTGGCTGCGGGACCTGTGGGTTGCCGCCGCCAGTGGCGGCCGCGTCGCCCGGGTGAGCGGCGAGGCCGGAATCGGCAAGTCGCGCCTGGTCGCCACCCTCGCCGCCGAGGCCCGCGCTGCCGGCGCCCGCGTTTTTTCCGTGCGCTGTCTGGCCTACCACAGCGCCACGCCCTACGCTCCCTGGGGCGAACTGCTGCGCGCCCTGTGCGCCATTACCGCCAGCGACGATCCGTCCACGCGCGCCCGGAAGCTGGCCGCTGCGCTGGACGCCGCCGGCATCGCCTCCGGCGACTGGCTGTCGCTCGTGGCCGATCTGGCCCGCGTCCAGGTTGAAGAAGGTTCCATTGTGCGCGGTCTTGACCCCCAGCAGCGCCAGGCGCGGCGCTTCAGGATCATGCTGGCGCTGCTGCGCGCCGCGGCCCGCCAGTCGCGCCCGGATGCGCTGCCAGGGGCGCCGGTCGTGGTGATCTTCGACAATCTGCACTGGGCCGACCAGGTCTCGCTCGACCTCTGGCAGTATGTCGCAACCCATCTGGGCGATGCGCCGATCCTGCTGCTGGGCCTCCACCGCGGCCCGCTGGCGTGGGACGATGACCGTGCCGCTGACGCCGCCGCCATGCTTGAACTGGGGCCGTTGAGCGCCGAGGCAAGCGCGGCCCTGCTCGATGCCCTGGCCCACCCCCGCTCCCTTGCGTCTGACCTCCGCGACCGCCTGGTGGCCCGCGCCGCCGGTAACCCGCTCTTTCTGGAAGAGTTACTGCGGGCGGTCAGCGAGCGGCCCGATGCCGCCGATGCCCTCCCCGACAGCCTGAGCGGGCTGCTGCTGTCGCGCATTGATCGACTCGACGAGACCTCGCGGGCCATTCTCCGCGTGGCTGCCGTGGTGGGCCAACGCTTCCCGGCCAGCGTTGTCGAGTCGGTCCATCCCCTGGAGCACGAGGCGCTGATTCGCCAGTTGCTGCTGCTCGACCACGCCGAGATCACCGCGACCGAGCGTGAGCAGCCTGAGCGCGTCCACCTCTTCCGTCACGCCCTGCTGCACGAAGTGGCCTATCAGAGCCTGCTCTACGCCCGGCGGCGCGAGTTGCACCGCCGGATCGGGGAACACCTGGAGACGCGCTACGCCGCCGAGCTCGCGCGGGTGCGCGCCCACTACCGCGACGACCAGGGCCGCCACCTGGTCCCGATCGGGCGCAACGGCTCGTTACTGAGCCGTGGCATCCAGGCCAGCGGCGCCCCGATCTTCCTGCTGGCCCATCACTTCCGGCTCAGCGACGCGCCCGAGCGCGCCGTGCCCTACCTCTTGCTTGCCGGGCACATCGCTCGCGACAACTACGCCAACGACCAGGCGGTGCAACACTACCGCTGGGCGCTTGAGATCCTCGCCGGCGCCCCCGGCAACCCCCGGGTCTGGGAGGCGCGCGAGGCCCTCGGCGACGTGCTCTGTACCCTCGGGCGCTACGACGAGGCCCAGCGCGAGTATGCCCTCCTGCTGGGCCGCGCGGCGCGGGATCAGGCCTCCGCCGTTGAACTGCCCCCGGCCGTGGCCGCCGAGGTGCTGCGCTCCTGGGGCGAGGCGCTGGAGAAGCAGGGGCGCTACGCCGAGGCCCTTGACCGCCTGCGCGAAGCCGAGGCGATCTGCCAGGCGCGGATCACTGCCGTGCCCCCGCTGCTGCTGGCCGCCATCTACGCCGATATGGGCCAGGTGTTGCGCCGTCTTGGCGATTTCGACGCTGCTCTCGACATCTGCCGCGCTGGCCTGGCTCGCATCCGCAACGATCGCCACAGCGCCGAAGACGAGCGCATCGAGGCCGATCTCCAGACCCTGATGGGGTCGCTGTTTGCCATGCGCGGCGACTACGAGCGGGCCCGCCATCACTTTACCAGCGCCCTGGCGGCCCACGAGGCGATTGACGACCTCTACGGCTGCGCTCGCACGCATAACAACCTGGGATACCTGGCGCAATTGCAGAGTGATTATGCCGGCGCGGTGCGCCACTACAACGAGGCCGAGAGCCTGGCCAGCAAGGTGCAGTCGAAGTACACCCTCAGTAGCGTGCTGCTCAACGCCGCCTACGCCTACTTTTGCCTCAGCCGCTACGAAGAGGCTCTCGGCGCCTGCCGTGACGCGCTGGCGCTGTGCCAGGACTGTCTCTTATACACATCT
>JAOACN010000277.1 GCA_026417815.1 Chloroflexaceae bacterium
GTCGGCAGCGTCAGATGTGTATAAGAGACAGGCTCCCAGGAGAAGTGTGAACACGTACCCTGCGGCGCGTAGGCGTCGGTAGATGAACCTTTAAGACGCCAACCTGGAGGGCGGCTACGCCGTCCCACACCCGGCGCGAGAGGCGGATACTGCACACGCCGCGCATCTTGCCTGGTCGAGCTTGCCGCGGCAGGGGTTGTATGCTACGATGGCGCACTGTCCCACGCTATCTCGATGGGGCTGACCTTCCATCGGGCAGAGGCGTGGCGAAACCTGGTTGTCCCACCCTCTCTCCAACCGACGGTCAAAGATTCTCTATGCCGCAAGCTATGCTTGCGGCCCTTCACGGGGTGAGAAGAAGGTTTGGCAGGGAGGGCCTGTCCTCACTGCCGCAGCTTCAGGTGGGAAGCATTGAGCCTGTAGGCCCGGATATGGACTGGATCGTCGTCCGAGGCGCTCGCGAGCACAACCTGAAGAACATTGATGTGCGTCTCCCGCGCAACCGGCTCGTGGTCATCACCGGTCTGTCGGGTTCGGGCAAAAGCTCTCTGGCCTTTGACACCATCTTTGCCGAGGGGCAACGCCGCTACGTCGAGAGTCTATCAACCTATGCGCGCCAGTTTTTCGGGCAGATCGAAAAGCCCGATGTCGATTCGATTGATGGCCTCTCGCCGGCCATTGCGATTGATCAGAAGAGCGGCAGCCGCAACCCGCGCTCGACGGTCGGCACGGTTACGGAGATCTACGACTTCCTGCGCCTGCTGTTCGCGCGTATCGGTCACCCCCACTGCCCGGAGTGCGCTCGCCCGCTGACCCGCCAGACGCCGCAACAGATCGTGGACGCCATGCTGGCTCTTCCCGCTGGGAGTCGCGTGCTGGTGCTCGCCCCCGTGGTGCGGGAGCAGAAGGGCGAACACCGGGCCGTCTTCGACGATCTGCGCCGGCGCGGCTTCGTGCGCGCGCGCGTGGATGGCCACGTTCACGAACTGGACGAGCCGCTGAAGCTGGAGAAGTACCGTCCCCACAGCATCGAGGCGGTGGTGGATCGGCTGGTGATCCGGCATCCGCCCGGGAACGCTTCACCCGCCACCCATCCCGACCGGGTACGCCTGAGCGACTCGGTAGAAGCGGCCTTGAAACTCGGCGCCGGGCAGATGATCGCGCAGATCGTTGGCGGCGAGGAACTGACCTTTTCGGAACAGTACGCCTGCCCTGTGCACGGCCCGGTGAACCTGGGCAGCCTGGAACCGCGCGACTTTTCCTTCAACAACCCCCAGGGCGCCTGCCCCGCCTGCGGGGGGCTGGGGGTGGTGCAGGAACTTGACCCGGCCCTGGTGATCCCGGACCGGAACAAATCGCTGCGCGAGGGCGCGGTGGCGCCGTGGGCCGAGGGGAGCAAGGCCAGCCGGCGCTACTACGACGACCTGCTGGGGTCGCTGGCCGAGCACCTGGGCTTCTCACTGGATGCGCCGCTACGCGTCCTGCCGCCCGAAGCGGTTGGCGCGTTGCTCTACGGCACCAACGGCGAGGCCCTGACCCTGCACTACCACATCGGTGGCAAGACCCGTGAGGTGCATGCACCCTTCGAGGGGGTCATCCCCAACCTGCGGCGGCGCTTCGCCGAGGCCCGCGACGACGCCGAGCGCGAGGCCCTGGCCCGGTACATGACGCCCCGACCATGCAGCGCCTGCGGCGGCGCCCGTCTGCGCCCGGAGGTGCGCGCCGTTACCGTAGCCGGGCACACCATCGCCGCAATCACCCGCATGACGGTGGCCGAGGCGCGGCGCTGGGCCGAGGGGCTGCTTGTAGCGATTGGGGACCGCACCGTGGAGAGCGAACCGCAGGAAGCGGAAGCAGAGCCGCCTGGCAAGGGCGATGCCGCGCGGGGTTCCGAGGCCGGCGAAGCGGAGCAGCGCCCGGTGCTTCGGGCAACGTTCAGTGAGCGCGAGAAGTTAATCGCGGCCCCGATTGTGCGGGAGATCCGCGGCCGCCTGGCCTTTCTCTGCGACGTTGGTCTGGGCTATCTGGAACTGGATCGCTCGGCGGTCACCCTCTCCGGAGGCGAAAGCCAGCGCATCCGTCTGGCGACCCAGCTCGGCGCCGGGCTCTCCGGCGTCCTCTACGTGCTCGACGAACCAAGCATCGGGCTCCATCCACGTGATACCCAAAAACTGATTGGGGTTCTCCTCCGTCTGCGGGATCTCGGAAATACCGTCATCGTCGTCGAACATGATG
>JAOACN010000278.1 GCA_026417815.1 Chloroflexaceae bacterium
GGGTGGTGGTGAGCAGGGCCATGCTCTGGGTCAACTCGCGGGCGATCTCCGCCGGGGTGAGCACCCGCACCCAGGCCGCGGCCAGTTCAATCGCCAGCGGCATGCCCTCCACCAGCCGGCAGATCTCCACCACTGCTGGCAGATCCTCCGGCGTCAGTTCAAAATCGGCGCGCACCTGCCGCGCCCGCAGGGCGAAGAGTTGCACCGCGGGATAGGTGGCCGGGTCGCGCGTCGTGTCGTCTTCCTCCGGAACCGCCAGGCCGGCCAGGTCAATCACCCACTCCTCCTGGAGCTTCAGGCGCTCGCGGGAGGTGACCAGCAGCTTGAGGCGCCGGGTGCGGTGCACCAGGGTCCGCAGGAGCGCAGCGCCCTCCACGGCCTGATCGAGGTTATCGAGCACCAGCAGCGCCGCGCGGTCGTAGAGCGCGGCACAGAGGCGTTCCAGCGCGTCACCCTGGCCGGTGACGCCGAGGGTCGCGCCGATGGCGGTGATCAACCGCTCGCCGCTGCTCACGCCGACCAGGGAGATCTGGTACACGCCATCGGGGAAGCGGGCCGCGTACTGCTGCGCCGCCTGGACCGCCAGGCGCGTCTTGCCCATCCCGCCGGGGCCGATCAGGGTGAGAATACGGCAGGCCGGATCGCCCAGGGCCTCGGCGATGCGCTGCAGTTCCTCCTCACGCCCCAGGAAGGGCAGCGTGGGCGTTTCAATCGCCGCCGCCGGACCCGGCGCGCCGGGGAGACGGGGCGGCGCGCTGCTCCAGCGGCTGGCCTGCGGCCCGCGGTCACCCTGGCGGATCTCCTCGTAGAGGGCCTGCGTGGCGGGATCGGGCGCGGCCCCCAGTTCGCGTTCGAGCGTATCGGCGAGCAGGCGGTACTGGCGCAGGGCCGCCGTGCGCTGGCCCGCCGCGGCGTAGAGCTGCATCAGGCGGCGATGGGCCGGCTCGTGCAGCGGGTCGAGCGCCAGCCAGCGCCGGGCGTAGCCGATCGCCGCCTCCAGGTCGCCAGCGGCATCGGGCAGCGCGCTCAGGCGGTCGAGGGCCTCGGCCAGTTCCTGGCGCAGCCGTTCGGTCTGGAAGAGTTGCCACTCCTCGAAAGGGGCGCTGCCGGGCAAGCTGAAGCCAGCCAGAAAATCGCCGCGGTAGAGCGCCACAGCCGCGCGCAGATCGGCGCGGCTGCCCGCGAGCAGGTGCGCGCGGAAGCGCGCCACGTCAAAGGTAAAGGCCGCGTCGCGGATGAGGGCCAGCCGGTCGCCATTGATGTGGAACCACGGGCGGAAGGTGGGCATCAGCGCCGCCAGGGCGCGACGCAGCCCCGCCCGCGACGCGGCCGGCTCGTCATCGGGGGCCAGGAGCGCCGCCAGGGCGTCGCGGGCATGCTCGCCCGGCTCCATCGCCAGGTAGGCCAGCAGGGCCAGGGCCTTGCGCCGCTCGATCGCCACCGGCGCTCCATCGGCCAGCACCTCCGGCGGCCCGAGCAGCCGTAGTTCGATAGTTCTCGCAGAAGGGAGGGTTGGAAAGGGCTGCGCCCTCCCGGAAACATCCTCGTTCATACCGCGTTTCCCCATGCCCCTGGCCGAAGGGAGGGTTTGGAAGGGCCAGGCCCTCCCAGGAAAATCCTTCTTCATCCCGTTGTTGTGCGGCTTCGCCGCACGGAGCCTGGTGTGACCATAACCAGGTGGAGGGGCATGGGGAAACCTGGTTTCCCCATGCCCCTGCCCGCGGGGAGGTGAGGGGCGAAAGAGCTTTGCCCTTATTCGGGTAGAGCTATTGTACCTGCCTTCCCCTCACATGCAACGCCATCCGCAACGCATCCCGCAACGCCAGGCGGCACAGGCGCGCAACGGCCACGGTGTAGAGTGAGTGTGAATGGGGCCGAACGCGGCCCAGGGCGACTGGCCCCGAACTTCAGGATTGCGTTGGCTTTAGCGGCTACGCCTGTTAAAACCAACAAAATCCTCTCGCGCAGCGGACCCGCCCTAATCCCCTCCACGGGAGGCGGACGTTGCCACGGCCCTGGGTGTTGAACGAAGAACACTATGTTACGGCGCATCCCACAATACTGGACCTGGCGGTTCCTCCTGGGCTTCTTCTTCCAGACCATCCCCGCCGCGATTCTCACCCCGCTACTCACGCTGACCCTGGCCGAACGGGGGGTGGAAGCCTGGATCATCGGCAGCCTGGTAGCCACGGGGTCCATCTCCTATATGCTGGCCCTGGCGGCCACGCCGGGCCTGGTCCGGCGCTACGGGCAGCAACGGGTCTTTCGCGCGGCCCTGGCCCTGGGCGCGCTGGCGCTGGTCGGGCTGGCGCTGGTCGAGCACCCGCTGCTCCTGGCCGGCGGCTTTGCCCTGGCGGGCTTTACGGCGGGCCTGCGCTTCACCCTGGCCGAGAGCTGGGCGCCGGCGCTGGCCACGCCGGAGAGCCGCGGGCGGGTGATGGCGTTGTTCCAGACCAGCATTGGCGCGGCCCTCTTCGCCGGATCCAGCAGCCTGCTGATGACGGGCATTCACGGTCCCGCGCCGCGACTGCTGGCCCTGGCGACGGGCCTGGCAGGGATGGTACTGCTCTGGCCCATGCGCGCGCCCGCGGGGGCCCGCGAGGCGCCGCTTAAGGCCGGCCTGCGAGGCGCGCTGGCGCAGGTCGGGCCGCTGGCGCTGGGCATGGCCCTGCTCGGCGGCCTGTTCGAGTCGGGGTTGAGCGTGGCCCTGCCGCTCTACGGGCTACAGACCGGCTTCGGCTCGACCCTGGCGACGGGCATCGTCACCGCGATGGGGCTGGGCAGCCTGGCCCAGTACCCCTTTGGCGCCCTGGCCGACCGCTGGCCGTGGCGCCAGGTGATCGTCGGAACCACCGCGGTGATCGCGCTAAGCGCCCTGCTCCTGCCCCTGGCCCAGGGCGCGCCCTGGCTGCTGCTGCTCCTCGGCGTGGTCTGGGGCAGCGCCGGCGGCGGCCTGTACACCCTGGCAACCATCCGCAACAGCGCCCGCTTGCGCGGCGAGCGCCTGATCACCGCCTCGGCAGTGACGCAGTTCGCCTACATGATCGGTGACGCCAGCGGGCCGGCCATTGGCGGCGTGGCCATTGATCTCGCTCCGGGGTTCGGTCTGCCCGCCCTGGTGATCGGCGCCGGCCTGCTCGGGTTCGGCCTGATCGTCAGCGTGACCGAGTCCGGGCAACGCTCCCTCCCCGCCAGCGGCCCCGCCCCTGGTAGGGCCGAGGCATAGGCCGCATCCAGGCTTCGGCGAAACAGGGGCCTGGGGACCCCCGGGTTCCCCACTCCCCTCCAGCCGCGCGCAGCGCCCGCCAGCGCCCCTCCCGGGGCAGGGGT
>JAOACN010000434.1 GCA_026417815.1 Chloroflexaceae bacterium
GCCGTGGGCGTGCTGGTGGGCGTGGCCGTAGGTGTGCTGGTGGGCTGGGCAGTAGCCGTGGCGGTATCCGTGGCCGTCGCCGTTGCAGACGGCGCCACTGGTTGGGTCGGCAGACCTGCCGTCGGCTCAGGGCTGCGGGTAGCGGTGGGTGTCGCCGTGGGCCGGACGGTGGGTGTGAAAGTGGGCGGCAACTCGTTGCCGATCGGCTGTGGCTGCTGTCCGTCTGGCGGGGTGGGCACGGGGCCGTTCTGACCCGCATCGGGGTTGGTGATCGGCGTGACGACACCGCCAGCGATCCGGCTCGGTGTCGGTGAAGGCGCAGGGATCACGGCAATGACCGGCGTGCGGGTCGGACGGACCGTCTCCGTCGTCCGGGCGGGCGCGGGTGGGGGTGGGGCGCCGGGTTCAGCCGGGAGGTTTTCGGCAATGCTTGACACTTCCGCGGCGACCGACTCGATAATCTGCTGGGTCTCCGCGTCAGGCGCAGCGGCGGTGCGCAGATCGGACTCGGCCCGCGCGAGCAGCCGTTCCATACGGGCGACGATGCGTTCCTGAACCTCGGGGTTAGTATCGGGCAACTTCTCAATCGTCTGGCGTACCTGGCTATCGAGTTGCTGCACGATCTGCGAGAGTTGCGCGGGATCGGCATTACCGCCTTCGGTGAGGGCGTTAATCTCGGCGATCCGGCGTTCGACACGAGCAGCAGCGAGATCGGCGCGCCGGTTGGGATCGATGGTGAGAGCGATCCGCGCCTGTTCAGAGGCGAGCTTCCAGGCGTACAGATAATCGCCGGGAAGGCTACGAGCGGCCGCCTGGTCAACCGAATAAAACGTGAGGAAGCAGATCAGGATAGCGGTGAGGGCCACGGTGGCCATGCGCAGGGCGCCCCGATGCGCGAGCTGGCCGGTCAGAGGAGCGAAGAAGCGTTGCAGGCGCTGCCAGAACGTTTCGGGGCGGGCGTAGGTGGCGCGGGCGATCGCCTCGATTTCCTGGCGTCCGGAGGCGAGCCACTGCTCAAGCGATGGGGGCATCGAACTGACGGCCTGCTGCCGAATCGCGGCAGCGGTTCGGAGCATCGGCTCAAGGTCAGCGCGATGCTCCGGGTAGGCGCACAGGATCTCTTCGACGCTGGCGCCGGCCCGGAGTTGCTCGAGGGCCTCATCAAGAAGTTGTGACAGATCCGGACGCACGGTCAATCTCCCGTGGGCGCATCAAGGGACGTAGCCGGGACGTCGCGCCGGGTGATTGCGACGCCTACTTCGCGCTCGTTCAGGACGCACTGGCGCTGATAGCCCTGTTCGCCGCGAGATGATGGCGGACCGCCAGTGAAGGCCGGTTCTTCGGCTTCGCGGTTCAGGATCTTTTGCAGGCTCTGCAGCGCCCGATGCTGAATGGCTTTTACTGCCCCTTCGCTACGCTGCAGCACCCCGGCGATCTCGCTGTTGCTCATATCGGCGAAGAAGCGCAGGGTAAGCACCTGCTGCTGGTCGCGCGTGAGTTGACCGAGGGCCTGCTGCAGGGCGATGCGATCGGTGATCACACGGACATCGTTCTCGCTGCTGGTGTCAACGAGATCATCGCGCGTATCAAACGGTGTGGATACGACGCGGCGCCGGCGTTGATGGCTGTAGAGCACATTGGCGGCGATCGTGTACATCCAGCCGAGAAACGCCTTTTCGTCGCGGTACTCGAAGCGATCGATGCCGTTGATAATTTTTATAAAGACCTCCTGGGTCAGGTCTTGCGCGAGTTCCAGTTCGGTTACCCGGACGTGCATGTAGCGCAGGATCATGCCAGCGTAGGCGGCGTACAACTCGCTGATCGCAGTCGGGTCGCGCTGTTGGGCGCGATCGATCACCGCGCGCAATTGGTCCGAGGAGAGCATCGCTCGCCCTACGACCTGGCGCAGCTTCCGCTTGCCGGCGGCCACACGGGCCGCTTACTCATACAAACGCATCGGCGAGCAAAAAAGTTGCGCCAGGTCGCCCACTAATCTCTGGTCTGATCCTGCGTTCTCTCTACCTTAGTGACACGCCCGGCAGCGACGCCTGGATATGGTTTCGCTGCGCGGACCGTTGCGTTCTCGTTCCGGGGCGGCACGGAGGGCGCCGCTCTCCCATATTGCCCGCGGCGACAGATCCGTTCGGGCTTTGCCAGGATGGGCGCCCGCCGCGGGCCGAACAGGATGTCTGGAGATGGAGCCTCCCCGCGCCCCTCAAACGGCGACGATATGAACCATATCTTGCTGCTGCATGAACGCTCAGCCCATGTCACTTTGCATTATAGCGGTTGACTTTCGAGTCTGTAAGGGAAAAAACTGTTAATATGCCGGCAGTTGCGTTCGCGCCGGGCTCGCGCTATACTGCCAGAGCCCGCAACAGAATGCGACGTATGGTCGTAATCCGCCCGGGGCAGGACCTGACGCATGAAGATCGCAATTATCGGTTTGGCTAACAGTGGCAAGACCACGGTGTTCAACGCGCTGACGCGAGGCACCGCGGAGACGGCGGCGTACTCGTCGGGGCAGATGGAGCCGAACCTGGCGACGGTCAAGGTGCCCGATGAGCGCCTGGCGGTGCTGGCGCAGATGTTCAAGCCGCGCAAGGTGACCTATGCCGACGTGCAGTACGTTGATGTGGCCGGGATCAGTGGCGGCAAACCGGCGGGCGGCCTCCCGCCGGCACTGCTCAACTACCTGGGTAGCGCCGACGCGCTCTTACACGTTGTGCGCGCCTTCGAAGATCCGGGGGTGCCGCATCCCGAGGGCACGGTGGATCCGCATCGCGATATCCAGACCGTCGATCTGGAACTGGCCTTTTCCGATCTGGCGATTATCGAGAAGCGGCTGAACCGGTTGAATGCCGAGATTCCTAAGATGGCCGCCAGAGAGAAGGAACTGCGTACCGTCGAGCGTGACCTGCTCATGCGTCTGAAAGCGCATCTGGAGGCTGACCTGCCCATCCGTAGCCTTGACCTGAACGAGGACGAGGAGCGCCTGATCCGAGGTTACCAGTTCCTCACCGCCAAGCCCATGTTGATCGTTCTGAACATCGGCGAGGAGCACCTGCAAGCCCCGCCGGTGGTGGAGTACCCCTATCCCCGGAGCGCCGTGGTGCCCGTATGCGGCAAAATCGAAGCTGAACTGGCCCAGCTCGACGACGCCGACGCGCAGTCGTTTATGCAGGATCTTGGTATCTCCAGGCCCGCCCGCGACCTGGTGATCCAGCGCAGCTACGAATTGCTCGGGCTCATCAGCTTCCTTACTGCGGGCCCCGATGAGGTGCGCGCCTGGACCATCCGACGCCAGACGCCGGCGGTGGAGGCGGCGGGGGTGATCCACTCCGATATTCAGCGGGGTTTTATCCGCGCCGAGGTGGTGGCCTACGCCGATCTGGTCAGGGCCGGATCGATGGCCGAGGCGAAGAAGCACGGCATGGTGCGGATGGAGGGCAAGACCTACATTGTTCAGGACGGGGATGTCTGCCACTTTCTGTTCAACGTGTGATGACCCGCCGGCCGCAAGGGCCGGGGTCATGGTACGTGTTCAGAGCTGGGGGAACCCCGCAGACCTGGAAGCGAGGGCGTCCCGCCCTCGTCAGGATTCGAAGGCAAGATGCCCTTGCTCCCAGGAGAAGTGTGAACACGTACGGGTCACGGTCCCTCCAGTTCGACGCGCGCCTCATCTACATCAATAAGCGTGGCCGGGCCGGCGATGCGCCCGCGCACGCTCTCCAGGCCCAGGGCGGCGACCGCGCCGGCAACCGCCTCTTCGTGGTCGCGGTGGGTGATCAGCACCACCGTCGGCCCGGTATCAGTGCTGGCGTAGACCGGGACGCCCCGCGCGCGCAGCGCGTTACACATGCGAAATATCGTGATATTTTCAGGCTCCCAGCCGATCAACTTCTGCTCACGCGAGCCGGACATGGTTACGCCGTGCAGGCGCATACTGTCGAGTTCGGCCAGTTGACCCACCACGCGCCAGTCGCCCCGCCGGGCGGCGCCGAGGCACTCGATGATCTCCTCGCCCCGGCTGAGCATCCAGGCCTTGAAGAAGGTGCTCTGCGGCGCGTCGTGGTGGGCCTGTTCGGTTTGCAGGCCGACGCGCGAGTCGATGGGCACGGTGATCAGCCGCACGTCGGCGAGCTGGCCCTCGGCGTCCAGGCGCACGGCGAAGCTGTCCTCGTGGGCGATGCCGGGGTAGGAGAGCCAGAGGGCCAGGCCGCCGGCGGCGGCGCGGCAGCCGGAACCGGCCAGCAGGCGGGCGATGCAACTCAGAAAGCGCGTATTGGCCACGAGGGCCGGGCCGTAGAGCGCGCCGATGGCCGCGGCGGCCAGCGCCGCGGCGCCGGCCGCGCTGGTGCCGAGGCCCTTGCCGGCAACGCTGGCCTTGAACACGTTGCGCGTCGTAACGCGGGCCGGCGCGCGCGCGCCACCCAGGGCGCGCACCGCGTCGAGGATCTGCACGATGCGCTCCAGTTCGCGCCCCCGGGCGGGCCGTTCGCCGAAGCGAGCCTCATCGGCAGGCAGGCGCGGGTCGAACTCCACCAGCGTGACGGTGTGGGCGGCGTCGTTGTTGAGCGAGATGCTGGGAAGAAAGGCGGTGCGGTAGGTCCAGTCGGCCAGACCGTGGTACTTGAGCACGCCCTGCATGGGGTAGGCGCGGGCCGCGGCCCGGCCCCGCTCGTTCGGTGCGGGCAGGCTGGCCGGGAAAGGCGCCAGGGTGATCCCCGCCGCGTGGAGGGCGGCGAGGATGCGCTCGTGGGCCGCGCGCATGGCCGGGACCGTATCGGCAAAGTCGTCGGGAACGGTGGTACGCATAGTGGCTCTGGCAGTTCAATGCTTCCCGATGGCAGTTGTGGCGGGGAGGGACCGGGAAGGAGCAGCCTTCCCAGTCTGTTCTCTGATGAAGATTGACTCTACTTTGTCACGTGCCGCGGCTTCTGCTGCGAGGAGATTCAGAGGGGTTGCACCCCTCCAGGCTTTCCCCTTCCAGGTGCGGCGGCTTCGCCGCGCCGCCCCTGGAAGGGAAGATCTTCGGGGGCCTGTGGCCTCCGCACCCCCCGCCAGCGGCAAAGCGCCAAAGATAAATGACTCGGTGGGGCCACTGGCTTGCCCTGCCACTCCTACCGGCGCTCGTAGTTCGGAGCCTCCTTGGTGATGGTCACGTCGTGCGGATGGCTCTCGATCTGGCCGGCCATGGTGACGCGGATCAACCGCGCATCGCGGCGCAGCGTTTCGATGTCGCGGGCGCCGACGTAGCCCATGCCCGCTCGCAGCCCGCCGACGAGTTGAAAGACGGTATCCTGGAGCGGACCCTTGTAGGGGACCATGCCCTCAATACCCTCCGCCACGAGCTTGCGCGTCTCGTTCACGTTGGTCTGGAAGTAGCGATCGCCGCTGCCGCGGGTCATCGCGCCAATGGAGCCCATGCCACGGTAGGTCTTGTACGAGCGACCCTCGTAGAGGATCGTCTCGCCAGGGCTCTCTTCGGTGCCGGCGAAGAGCGAGCCGATCATCACCGCGTGGGCGCCAGCGGCGATGGCCTTGGTAATGTCGCCGGAGTACTTGATGCCGCCGTCGGCGATAATCGGCACGCCGAAGCGCTCGGCAGCGCGGGCGCACTCGGTGATGGCGGTGATCTGCGGCATGCCCGCCCCGGTAACCACGCGGGTCGTGCAGATGCTCCCCGGCCCCTGACCAACCTTCACCGCGTCAACACCGCGTTCGATCAGGGCTATCGTGGCGGCGGCGGTGCTGACGTTGCCGGCGATCAACTGGACCTCGGGGAAGGCCTCGCGCACGCGCACCACGGCGTCGAGCACCCCCTGCGAGTGGCCGTGGGCCGTATCGATCACCAGCACGTCCACGCCCGCGCGCACCAGGGCCGCGGCGCGCTCCAGGAAATCGCCGCCGGCGCCGATGGCCGCGCCGACGCGCAGCCGCCCCTGCTCGTCCTTGCAGGCGTGGGGATGCTCGATCTGCTTCATAATATCTTTCACCGTAATTAGCCCGGTGAGTTTGCCCCGGCTGTTCACCACGAGCACCTTCTCGATGCGGTGGCGATGCAGCACCTCCTTGGCCTGCTCCAGGGTGGTGCCCTCCGGTACGGTGATCAGGTTCTTGCTGGTCATCAGGTCGCGGATGGGGCGGGTGCGGTCGCTCTCAAAGCGCAGATCGCGGTTGGTGATGATGCCGACCAGGTCGCCCTCTTCGGTCACGATTGGCACGCCGGAGATTTTGTATTCGGCCATGAGGTCGAGGGCATCGCCGACGGTGCGGTCGGGTGGCAAGGTGATCGGGTCGGTGATCATGCCGCTCTCGGAGCGTTTGACCTTGCGCACGCCTTCGGCCTGTTGCTCCACGGGCATATTCTTGTGGATGAAGCCGATACCGCCCTCGCGGGCCAGGGCGATGGCCAGACGATGCTCGGTGACGGTGTCCATCGCCGCGCTGATAATAGGGATGTTCAGCTTGATCTTCCGGGTGAGCCAGGTGCTTACGTCGGTCTGGGCGGGCAAGACCTGGGAATGGGCGGGGATGAGCAGAACGTCGTCGAAGGTCAGGCCCTCGCGGGCGTACTTCTCGTCCCAGTTAATGCTCACGGGGTCCTCCTTTGGGATCAGGCACGGTTCAGATCGGGGCGTGTCAGTTTGACCGTTGCTCCACGGTTCCTCATCACGTGTAGAGGTATGGAGTTGTGGAGGCGAAGGCCAGACTGTTATGGTGATTTGAAACGATGCCTTTCAGGTGAAGTTTCGCGGTGCGGCGCTGTACGTGACCGTTCGGGGAAGGCTACGCCTCCCCACGCCCCTCCGAACGGCGCCGTAGTGGGAACCATAAAATAACTGCCTGGTGATGCAAAAAGCCCCCGCGCAAACGGGCGCGAGGGGCGACTGCGTCGTGCGCCAGAACCTGTGCCACGGGAGCGAGACCCGTAGCACGGCGCGACAGGTGCATGATCAGTTCGCGTGATCATTACCATCACTATACCCTGCAACGGGGCGGGCGTCAACTTCCGGTATAGTTGCGCTTGCACATACCGGCAGAGCGAACTACAATAGAACGGCTTATGCCAACGCCCCTCTTCCGGATCACCTGGTAAGGCTCATCGCCGCCAGCAGCGGCAACAAAGGGATCGATTATGGCCGAGTTGCGGCAGAATCTCGCGACCCGCGAATGGGTAATCATTGCCCGTGAACGGGCGCGCCGTCCTAATGCCTATGTTGAGGCCAGCGACCGGTTGCGCACCCACGAGCGCGCCGAGTGCGATCCCGGCTGTCCCTTCTGTCCTGGCAACGAGGAACTTGACCTGGAGGTCTGGCGCGAACCCACCGGCGCGAGCTGGCAAACGCGCATTGTGCGCAACAAGTACCCGGCGCTGATCGAGAACGGTTCGCTCATTCGTAGTTTCAACGGGGTGGAGCGCAGCATTTCCGGGTTCGGCTACCACGAGGTGCTGGTGGAGCATCCGTTTCATAACACCACCCTGGCCCTGATGACGGATGAAGAGGTCCGCGCGGCGTTGTTGATGTACCTGCGCCGCGGCCAGCAGATCGCCGCCGATCCGCGGATAGAACAGATCGTGTTTTTCAAGAATCACGGCGAGCGCGCCGGGGCCTCGTTGTTGCACGCCCACAGCCAGGTGGTCGGTTTGCCGATTGTGCCCAGCGACATTCGCCACCGCATCGAAGAGGCGCGGCGGTTCTTCGATGATACCGGCCAGTGCGTGTTCTGCACCATGCTCGCCGATGAACTGACGCGCCGGGAACGGCTGGTGGCGGTCAATGAACGCTTCGCCGCCTTCGTGCTCTACGCCGCTTCTTCGCCCTTCCACATCTGGATCGTGCCGCGCCAGCACCGCGCCAGTTTCCTGCACGTCTCCGAGGAGGAAATGGTCTACCTGGCGCCGCTGCTACGCGATGTGCTCTTCCGCCTCTACGCCCACCTGAACGACCCGGATTTCAACTTGCTCATCCGCTCCACGCCCACCAAGGAGCCGGAGAATGGCTACTTCCACTGGTACATCGCCATCATTCCGCGCCTCAGTCGCAGCGCCGGCCTGGAGCTGGGCAGCGGCGTGTGGATCAATCCCTCGCTGCCCGAGGAGTGTGCGGCCTTTCTCCGGGGGGATACCTCTGCTGGATCGTGAGGCCGCATGGTACCTGTTCGGATCTACCGCAGAGCACGCAGAGGAACGGAGAGGGTGAACGTTTTGAAGCCCTCCGCGCCCTCTGCGGTGCAAACGTGTTCGGCAGATGTGAACTCTATCGCCGCGCAACACTCTTGACAGCACCTGTGGCCCTGTGGTATGCTCCCCACA
>JAOACN010000506.1 GCA_026417815.1 Chloroflexaceae bacterium
TTCACACCTCCACACCTCCACACCTCCACACCTCCACACCTCCACACTACTCACTCTTCTCTCAACATCGCCCGCACCATCTCCAGGGTATCGGCCTCGCGCGGCGGTTTGTCGCGGCGCCAGCGCAGGATGCGCGGGAAACGCACCGCGATGCCCGCCTTGTGGCGATTGGAGGATTGCAACCCTTCAAAGGCCAGTTCAAACACCAGCTCCGGGCGCACCGTTCGCACCGGACCGAACTGCTCGACTGTGTTGCGGCGCACGAAGGCGTCCACCTCGCGGATTTCGGCGTCGGTCAGCCCGGAGTAGGCCTTGGCGAAGGGCACGAGCGTATCGCCGTCCCACACCCCGAAGGTGTAATCAGTGTACAGACTGGCCCGTTTGCCGCTGCCCCGCTGGGCGTAGATCAGCACCGCGTCCACCGTATAGGGCGCAACCTTCCACTTCCACCAGTCGCCCCGCACCCGCCCGACCCGGTACGGCGAGGCGCGGCGCTTGAGCATCAACCCCTCGGCATTCACCTCGCGGCTGCGCTCCCACGCCGCGGCCAGTTCTTCCCAGGTGCTCCCCGCCACCAGGGGCGAAAGGCGAATGGCGTCGCCAGCCGAACCAAGCACCTCCTCGAGCCGCGCACGGCGCTCGCCCAACGGTGCGCCACGCAGATCACGGCCATCGGCCTCCAGCAGGTCGTAGGCAAACAGCGCCACCGGAACCTCGGCGAGGATCTTGCGAGTAAGCTGCTTGCGCCCGATACGGCGCTGCAACTGGCTGAAGGGCAGCACCGCCCCGTCGCGGAACGGCAGCACCTCCCCGTCAAGCACCGTGCCGTCAGGAAGATGCGCGGCTGCCGCAGCCAGCTCGGGGAAGCGTTCGGTGATCAACTCCTCGCCACGCGACCAGAGGAAGCACTGCCCCTCGCGGCGGACAAGCTGGGCGCGGATGCCGTCCCATTTCCATTCGGCCTGCCACTCCTCAGGCGCCCCCAGGCTGGCGGGGTCATCCTCCAGCGAATGCGCAAGGAAGAAGGGGTAGGGCCGGCTCACGTCGGCGTCGGCGCGTTCGCCGGCCAGCAGACGGCGATACCAATCCGCGGATGGCGTCCAGTCGCCCATCAGGCGATGGGCGATCACCGTATCCTCCACCCCGCTCACCTGGGCCAGAGCGCGAACCACCAGTCGCTGCGATACGCCCACGCGGAAGCCGCCCGTAATCAGCTTGTTCCACAAAAACCGCTGGGGCTGGTCGAGTTCGGACCAGGCCCGCAACACCGCCGCCCGCTGGATGGCCGCATCGGCCTCGCGCAGGGGCAGCAGGCGTTCCTCGATCCACAGGGCCAGACCGGCTGGCTCGCCTGCGGCGGCCGCTGGCGGCGTATCGGCAAGCAGCAGAGCGACGGTCTCGGCAAAATCGCCCACCGCGTCGTAACACTCCCCGAAGAGCCAGGCGGGCACCCCGGCCGCTTCAATCGCCCACTCGCTCAGACGGCGCGAGCCAATCACCTGGCGCGGCTTGCGCCCGCTGAGGAAGTAGAGCGCCCACGCCGCGTCAGCCGGCGGCGCAGCGGCAAAGTAGCGCGCCAGGGCAGCGACTTTCTCACTGGTCCGCGTTGTCTCGTCCAGCGCGGTGTACAATTCGGCAAAGGCTCGCATCCGGCGATCTCCTGCATCCCTTCCACCGGGCAGGATATGAAAAAACCAGCGTTCTGCACACCACCCGACCGCCTCTCACAGATGTAGGGTTTTTCGAGGGAGAAGGGGTTTTCGGCATTCCAATGCGCTTGCGATCCTCACCCCCCTGCCCCCCTCTCCACCGTAGGTGGAGAGGGGGGCAGGGGGGTGTCCCGATGCCTCAGGTGGCGTTGTGACGCGAGGATGCGCCGGAAAACCCTACACCTGTGAGCCCCGCCCCCTCCCTCTCCACCTACGGTGGAGAGGGAGGGGG
>JAOACN010000530.1 GCA_026417815.1 Chloroflexaceae bacterium
GGCAGACGCAGGCCCACCGTGGCCTCCACCCAGTCGCTGAGGCCATCGCCGCCGCTGGCCACGCGCCGCAGCGAGGGGATCAACTGGTCGAAGAGCCGCTCACGCCCGGCATTGTAGGCGGCGCAATGGGCCTCCACCGCCCGCCAGAAGGCCACCATCACCTCGGGCGCGGCGGGCAACTCGCCGGCGCTGTGGGCCGCGGGCTGCTCCAGACGGTAGTGGACCAGCAAGCGTCCCTTGTAGCCCAGGGTCACCCGATCCCAGCCGCTCGGTTCGCCAATCACGCAGAAGGCGGGGGCGTAGCGGTCACGGGCGTAGTGCGCGCCCCGGGACGTGGCGGCCTCCTCCTCGGTGGCCCCGATGAGCGCGACGCGGCAGCGCAGGCGCCCGGCAAGCTCGACACGGCGCGTCGCGGCGATGAAGGCCACGAACGGACCCTTGGCGTCCACTGCCCCGCGACCGTAGAGCCTGCCCGCCTCGATCCGCACCGGAACGGCGCCGGGCACCGTATCAATGTGCCCCAGCAGCGCCACCAGCGGCCCCGTCGTGCCAACCAGCCCCACCGCATTGCCCGCGGCATCAACAAAGGCCTCCCAGCCAAACGAGCGCATCTGTTCTACCAGGAAACTGGCCGCCGCCGCCTCCTGCCCCGAGGGCGAGGGGATGCGCAGCAGGGCCTCCAGCAAGCCAATCTCGTCCAAATAGTGATGATCGTCGCGCATTTCGTTAACAAACCTCGCTTTGACGCTCTACGAAGCAGATGTTATGATACGCAAGAATTCCACGGCCCGAAGCTCTAGAAAGGTGCAGCGGCACCATGCAGCAAGAGCAAGTCATCGCGCTCCGCGAGATCTACTGGAACATCCCCCAGCCCTACGGCTCGCTCTTCCTCTACAGTCTCATTATCATCACCACGGTCGTGATGTCCTGGGGCATTATCCGCGACATTAGCCGCTGGCGCAAAGGGCGCCCCGATCCCCGGCTCGACCAGGTTCCCTCCCGCGCGGCGGAGTTTCTGGTGCAACTGTTCGGCCAGAAGAAGGTGCTCCGCGACCGCCGGCCCGGCTCGATGCACGCGCTGATCTTTTTCGGCTTCCTGGCCCTCTTCATTGGCACGGATATCATCGCCGTGGAAGAGGATTTTACCGTCCCGCTGATGGGCGAGGAAGCCGGGAAGATCCTGGTTGGCGGTTTCTACCAGGCGTATGAGATTATTCTCGATACCCTGGGCCTGGTCTTCGTGCTGGGGCTGCTCTGGGCGGCCCTGCGGCGCTACCAGCGCAAGGAGCCGCGCCTCGACAGCCGCCGCACTGACGCCTGGGTGCTCGCCGTGCTGCTGTTCCTCGGCATTGGCGGGTTCCTTATCGAAGGGCTACGCATCGCCAACCAGTGCTGGCCCAGCCACGAGCAGTGCCTGACGTTCACCTACGAGCAGAGCTGGGCGCCCCTGGCCTTTGTCGGCTTCAGCCTGGCCGGGCTGTTCCGCGCCATTGGCCTGGGCGACGGCAGTCCCGTGGCCCTGGGGTTGCATCAACTGCTCTGGTTCACCCACGCCGGCGCCACCGCCGCCTTCATCGCCACCCTGCCCTTCAGCAAGTTCAAACACATCTTCTACACACCCCTCAACACCTTCTTCCGTGACACCACCCCCCAGGGGGCGCTTGACCCCATCCCTGACCTGGAGGCGGAGATCGAGAAGGACGAGCCGCGCCTGGGTGTCGCCACCCTCGCCGACCTGAGCTGGAAGCAGCGCCTCGACCTGGATGCCTGTATGCGCTGCGGGCGCTGCCAGGCCAACTGCCCGGCCCACGCCTCCGGCGCCGACCTGTCGCCAAAGTATATTATCACCAAGCTGCACGACCTGATGCGCGAGGAGCCGATCCGCTTCAAGGACGGCACGGTGAAGCTGGTCAAGGATCTGGAGGCGGGCGAGGAGCACGGGAAGAGCAATGGGAACGGCAATGGCCACGCCGCGATTGATGTGGAGACCGTGCCCCTCTACGGCAACCTGTTCACCGAGAATGAACTCTGGAGCTGCACCACCTGCTACGCCTGCGTCTACGAGTGCCCGGCGATGATCGAGCACGTGGACGATATTGTCGGCGCCCGGCGCCACCTGACGATGATCGCCAGCGAAGTGCCCGCTGGCGTCAAACGGGTGCTCGAGGGCATCGAGCGGGCCGGCAACCCCTGGCGCCTCCCCCAGCGCGAGCGCACCGCCTGGGCCGAGGGGCTCGATGTGCCGGTGATGGCCGAAAAGGAAGAGGCCGAGGTGCTCTACTGGGTCGGCTGCGCCCCAAGCTACGATGAGCGTAGCAAGCGCGTCGCCCGCGCCTTTGTCCAGTTGATGCAACTGGCAGGCGTGGATTTCGCCATCCTCGGCGACGAGGAGACCTGCAACGGTGACCCGGCCCGGCGCATGGGCGAGGAACTGCTCTACCAGTCCCAGGTGCAGCAGAACATTGAAACGATGAAGCAGTACCGCTTCAAGCGCGTGGTGACGACCTGCCCCCACTGCTTCAACACCATCAAGAACGAGTATCCCCAGTTCGGCGGCGGGGCCGGCACCGAGTATGAGGTCGTGCACCACACCCAGTTGCTCGACGAACTGGTGAAGAGCGGTAAGCTCAAACCCGTTCGACCAGTCAACCAGACCGTGGTCTACCACGACCCCTGCTACATCGGGCGCTACAACGACGTGTTCGAACCGCCACGCCAGGTGCTGCAGAGCATCCCCGGCGTCAAGCTGGTCGAAGCCCCGGAGCGCAACCGCGAGCGGGCCATGTGCTGCGGCGGCGGTGGCGGGAACGTCTGGTTAGAGGGCTGGGGCAAGGAGCAGGTTAACTACATCCGCCTGGAGCAACTCACCCAGAACCAGCCCCAGACCCTGGCGATGAGCTGTCCCTTCTGCATGGTGATGTTTGAGGATGCCGCCAAGAACACCGGCCGCGATGAAACCCTGCAACGCCGTGACATCGCCGAGTTGCTGCTGGAGGCGGTGAAGTAGCGCCGAAGCATTGCATTGGCTACGCCAATGCAATGCTTCGGCTACAGCAGAGAGGGGATCACGCTCCCCTCTCTGCTATAGCCAATGCAATGCTTCGGCTATAGCAGAGAGGGGA
>JAOACN010000604.1 GCA_026417815.1 Chloroflexaceae bacterium
AGATGCCCTCGCTCCCAGGAGAAGTGTGAACAGTTACGATCGGCGCGGTCAACTGCAATATGGGGGCGGCCAGGCCGCCCCCGACCCTCCGGGAGGGCTGCGCCCTCCCGGGCCCTCCCGTGTTGGACGGCATCAGGCCGCTTTCAGGGCGTTCATCAGGTCGAGCGCGCCTTTCTTGGCGTCGGCGAACAGCATCAGCGTGTTTTCGGCAGCGAAGAGCGGGTTGGGTATGCCAGCAAAACCGGGGCTGAGGCTGCGCTTGATAACGATCACGCTGCGGGCCTTATCAACGTTCAAAATGGGCATGCCGGCAATCGGGCTGCTGGGGTTGGTGCGCGCCAGGGGGTTGACCACATCGTTGGCGCCGATCACAATGGCCACATCGGTCTGCTCGAAGGTCGGATTGATCTCGTCCATCTCCTTCATCTGCTCGTAGGGAATGTCGGCCTCAGCCAGGAGCACGTTCATATGGCCGGGCATACGTCCCGCCACGGGATGGATGGCGAACTCGACCTCCACCCCGCGCTCCTCGAGGATGAGCACCAGATCGCGCACGGCGTGCTGGGCCTGTGAGACGGCCATGCCATAGCCCGGCACGATGACCACCCGCCGGGCCCCCTCGAGCAACATGGCCAGTTCATCGGCATGGGCGGCCTTGACCTTGCCGGCGTAGACCTCATCGCTGCTCGCCGCCTCTTCGGAGGGCACCCAGATGCCGAAGAGCACGTTGGTGAGCGAGCGGTTCATCGCCTTGCACATGATGTTGGTCAGGATGATGCCCGAGGCGCCCACCAGCGAGCCAGTGATGATCAGCGCGTTGTTGTTGAGCACGAAGCCAGTCGCCGCCGCGGCCAGACCGGAGTAGGAGTTGAGCAACGAGATGACCACCGGCATATCCGCGCCGCCAATGGGAAAGACCAGCGACAGGCCGAGGACGCTCGCCGTGACCACCAGGGCCCAGTAGGCCCAGGTGGCGCTCGGGTCAATCACCAGCCAGACGCCGAAGGCAGTGGTGAGGGCCAGGAGCGCGGCGTTGAACATCTGCGCCCCTTTGATGCGGATATCGCCGACCAGGCCCTGCAACTTGCCGAAGGCAACCAGGCTGCCCCAGAACGTCACCGCGCCGATCAGCCCCGAGGCGGCAGTGGCGATGGTGAACTGCGGCGGAACGCCGGTGGCGAGCGCCAGCGTCTCCATAAGCGCCGCGCCGGCAACCAGGGTCGAGGCGATGCCGCCGAATCCGTTGAGCAGGGCCACCATCTGCGGCATATCCGTCATCTGCACGCGATTGGCCATCAGCGCGCCGATCCCCGCGCCTACCACCACGCCAGCGATGATCCACTCGTAACGCACCACGTGCAGATCAAGCAGGGCAGCCACCACGGCAATCAGCATGCCGATCGCCCCCATGCGGTTACCCCGCACCGCCGTGCGCGGATGGGTCATGCCCTTAATGCCGAGAATAAACAGCACTGCGGCAACCAGATAGGCTAGATTGATCAGATTCTCACGCATCGCCGTCAATCCTTCCGCCGGAACATCGCGAGCATGCGCTCGGTCACCAGAAAGCCGCCCACCACGTTAATCGTTGCGAACACCACTGCCAGAAAGCCAAGGATCGTCGTCAGCAGCGAGATCTGGGCCCCCGCCGAAATCACCGCGCCCACCAGCGTGATCCCGGAGATCGCGTTCGAACCGGACATCAACGGGGTATGCAGCGTCGGCGGGACCTTGGTAATGATCTCAAAGCCGACGAAAATGGCAAGTACAAAGACCGTCAGCGAAATGACCAGCAGTTCCACGGATGTCTCCTCATCGGTTCTGGGTCAGACTTCATTCAGAGATAGGCCATACCCTCGGTTTGATCGTTGCTTCCCACCCCCTCACGACCACCACAACGAGACTTCGTCTCGGCCGGTGTAGCGGGGGCCCGCAGCCCCTCCGAGCCTCCCCTACAATAGCGTCGTTGTAGTACCAACTCTACCCGGTCACTTGCCGTGGCTTACGCTGCGAGGAGGTTGGGAGGGATTGCCCCCCTCCGAGCTTTCCCCTTCCCGGTGCGGCGCGGCTTCGCTGCGCCAGGAAGAAGAGATCTTCGGGGCCTGCGGCCCCCCCGCCAGCGGCAAAGTGACAAAGTAGAGTTAGAGCTGTGACGGAGCTGGTGGTCGAGATGATCTCCGGGCTTACGACGCAACCGTATCGGCCTGGGCGAGCAACTCGCGGATGCGCGCGTTGGTGACGGCACCGTTGTGGGTCACCAGCGTCTCGCGCACAATCTCATCGTCGGTATCGAGGGCCAGGCGTCCCTCCTTGACCGCAAGCTTAAGCAGGTTGACCAGGTTACGGCTGTAGAGCTGGCTGGCGTGGTTGGGCACCGTGGAGGCGATGTTCGTCGGGCCGATGATCGTCACGCCGTACTCCACCACGATTTCATTCGGGCGCGTCAGTTCACAATTGCCGCCGTGCTCGGCCGCCAGATCAACAATCACCGAGCCGGGCTGCATCCCGGCAACCATGTCGCGGGTGATCAGGACCGGGGCGCGTTTGCCGGGAATGGCGGCGGTGCTGATCACGGCATCGTTCCGCGCGACAACCTCGCTCATCAACTGCCGCTGGCGCCGGTAAAACTCCTCACCCTGGGCCTTGGCGTACCCGCCCTTGTCCTCACTATCGCCGGTCTCTAGCGGCAACTCGACGAACTTGGCGCCGACGCTCTCAACCTGCTCCTTGACCGCCGCGCGCACATCGTAGGCCTCGACACGGGCGCCCATGCGCTTGGCGTGGGCGCAGGCCTGCAGCCCGGCCACGCCCGCGCCGATGACGAAGACCCGCGCGGGGGTAATCGTGCCGGCAGCGGTCATCAGCATCGGGAACATGCGGGGGAGGTACATCGCCGCCAGGATCGACGCCTTGTAGCCGGCAATGGTTGCCATGGACGAAAGGGCATCCATGCTCTGCGCGCGACTGATGCGCGGCACCAGTTCCAGGGCCAGGGCGCTCACGCCACGCTCGGCCAGGGCGGCGACCTGCCGCGGGTCCCAGAGCGGATCAAGGAACGCCAGAATTGCCTGCCCGGCGCGCAGGAGCCGCAGATCAGCCTCGGCCTGCACTGGCGCCGCGCCGCCCGCGCGCACCTGAAACAGCACATCGGCGGCGGCGAACACTTCAGCGCGCGAGGCGGCCACCCTTGCGCCGCGTTCGACGTACTGCTGATCGGGAAAACCGGCCCGCAGCCCGGCCCCGCTCTCGATCAGCACCTCCAACCCCAGCTTCTTGAGCGTGGGCACATCGCCAGGCACCAGCGCCACACGCTGCTCTCCGGGAAAGACCTCCTGTGGAACGCCAACAATCATGGATACCCCCGTGCACGATGCCACAAACGCTCACCGCTAATGACCCACAGAGCGGCTCGCACGGCGCTGTGCAAGACCCTTTCATCCCCTGGACTTGCCCTGGGCACTTGAGATCTCAAGTATACCACACATCGGCGCATTTGGGAATTGCTTCACAGATGCTAAAACGGTTGACGAGCGCCCCGCGGATCTTTATACTGTCTGGTATCCATCGGCCAGTAAACTAAGAACCTGTTCAAATCCCACCTCTCGGCCCGATGCTCCGGCCAGGGCCGTCAGGAATTATCTGGACAGGCAGAAGTGTCGCGCGCCAGCGTATGGACCCTGCTTCCGGGACACACAACCCGCCGGCTGCCACGCCCGCGTCTGCGGTAGAGCAGCGCCCCGCCAGCGTTGCGGTTGCGGCGCGCCGCGAAGGGGGCGTCTTCCAGCCGCTCGACGCGCCCACCGGCCACGCCGCCCAACCAGGCGTTGCTTCTGTGCATCCGGGGGCGCCGGCTGGCAACCCTCGCCGCGGCGGCCCGGCAACGCTTTCCGCAACGCGCCGCATGTTCGTGGCGGGCGCGGGCGGGTGCGACGGAGCGCCGCGCTTCAGCGTGTACCAGGCGCCCGCGGCGGCTGGAGGGGCACGGGGAAACCCGGTTTCCCTGCGCCCCCGTTCGATGGGAGGGTTCGGGAGGGTCGCGTCCCCCTCCAGAACCTCCTGGATTGAGCCAGTGGTGCGCGGCTTCGCCGCGCCAACGTCCATCAGGTGAAGAATTCCTTGCTAAATAGTGAACAAACCTCCTCTCACAAGAAAGACCCTTCACCTGACATTTCGTGGCCCGTCGCATATGATTGCAGGCAGAACTAAACGCGTGTAGAACTTGCTGCCGGCAAAGGAGCGCGGTTGCCGCGCTCTGCTGCCATCCGTTGCGCGCGTGCGGGCGGAGGGACAGCAAGTCACTAGTGGAGAGGATCAGGCCGATGACGACCCTGGACACCGATACGCTGGAGATGGTGCTTACGACCCTTCGCGACTACGCGGCGAAGCGACTCAAGCCCGAGTACCTGCGCGAACTCGACGAACGCGACGAGTTCCCGCACGACGTCCTCCGCGACCTCTATGACCCTGAGAAGTTCGGACTGCATCTCATTTTCATCCCCGAGGAGTATGGCGGTCTCGGCGGTGGCGCCTATGATGTCTACCGCGTTTCGGAGCAGATGGCCCGCATCGATCTCGGCATTGCGACCGGTGTACTGGCGACCTTCCTCGGTACCGACCCGATCGTGGTGGGGGGAACAGAGGAGCAGAAGGCCCACTGGATGGGCCGCATCGCCTCCGAGGGTCTGCTCGTGGCCTACGGGGCAACCGAACCGCAGGCCGGCTCGGACCTCGGCACGCTGACGACCCGGGCCGTCCCGGTTGAAGAGGATGGCAAGATTATTGGCTACAAGATCACCGGCCGGAAGCAGTGGATCTCGAACGGCGGCGTGGCGAAGCTCTACACCATTCTGGCCAACGCTCCGGGAGGCATCTCCTGGTTCGTCATGGAGGCCGGGCAGCCGGGCTTCAGCTACGGCAAGCCGGAGGACAAGCACGGCATTCGGGCCTCGAACACCGCGGCCCTGTTCCTCGACGAGGTGTTTGTGCCGGTCGAGAACCTGATCGGCGGGGTCGAGGGCCAGGGTCTGGCGCAGGCCCAGGCGGTGTTTGGCTACACCCGCCTGATGGTCGGCTCGTTTGGCCTGGGGGCCGGCTGGGCGGCCCTCGAGCGCGCCATTCGCTATAGCCAGACCCGCGTGCAGGGCGGCGGGCTGCTCTCCACCAAGCAGGCCTATACCCACAAGCTCCTGGTGCCGAACGCCGTGCACCTCGAGGCCTCGCGGGCCTACATCGAGTGGGTCGCCGAACGCATTGACGGCGGCGACCCCGACCAGCAGACCGAGGGCGCCGTGGCGAAGTACTTCGCCACCGAGAGCGGCAACAAGGCCGCCGAGGACGCCATCCAGGCCCTGTCTCTTATACACATCTGAG
>JAOACN010000617.1 GCA_026417815.1 Chloroflexaceae bacterium
CCACCCCCGCGCACAATGGCCGCCCGGCGAGGGCGACATTCGCTCTAGCTCTACGTTGTCACTTGCCGCGGCTTCCGCGGGGAGGAGGTTCGGAGGGGGTCTGCGGCCCCCGCAACCCCCGCCAGCGGCAAAGTGACAACGTAGAGCTAGAGCGAATGTCGCCCTCGCCGGGCGGCCATTGTGCGCGGGGGTGGAATCGGGACGCGACACGGTTCGCCATCAGGCGTTTGGAGGCGCCTGCAAAACCATGAACAGAACCCAGACCTCAAACGATGATATTATCATCTGCGAAAACGTCAATAAATGGTACGGCGAATACCATGCGCTGCGCGATGTCAGCCTGCGGGTGAAGCGCGGCGAGGTGGTGGTGATCTGCGGGCCGTCGGGGAGCGGCAAGAGCACCTTCATCCGCACCATCAACCGCCTGGAGGAGCATCAGGAGGGGCGGATCATCGTGGACGGCATCGAGATGACCAACGACATCCGCAACATTGACGCCATCCGCCGCGAGACGGGGATGGTCTTCCAGCAGTTCAATCTCTTCCCCCACCTGACGGTGCTGCAAAACATCACCCTGGCGCCGATCTGGGTGCGGAAGCAGACCCGCGCCGAGAGCGAGAAGCGCGCCCTGGAACTGCTCGAACGGGTGGGCATCCGCGAGCAGGCCAACAAGTACCCCGGCCAGCTCTCCGGCGGGCAGCAGCAGCGCGTGGCCATCGCCCGCGCCCTGGCCATGAACCCGCGCATCATGCTCTTCGATGAGCCAACCTCGGCCCTGGACCCGGAAATGATCAAGGAGGTCCTTGACGTGATGCGCGAACTGGCCACCTCGGGCATCACCATGCTCTGCGTGACCCACGAGATGGGCTTTGCCCGCGAGGTGGCCGACCGGGTGGTGTTTATGGACCGCGGGCAGATTGTGGAGGAGAACACGCCGGAGTTGTTCTTCGAGAACCCGCGGCACGAGCGGACAAAGCTCTTTTTGTCGCAGATTCTGTAGGTTGCGCCGCTGCCGGAACATGTGGGGAAACCTGGTTTCCCCATGCTCCTGCCTGATGGGAGGGGCCGGGAGGGCTTCACCCTCCCGGAACGTCAACCGGGTTCAGGGGAGCGTGCGACCTCCCCACGCCCCTCCGGACGCGAACGTTACTCCCCCACGATGCGCAACTCGCGCCCGAAGGCGGTGAGGCTGCGGGCGCCGTCCGCGGTGATCACCACGTCGTCCTCGATGCGCGCGCCGGTGACGCCGGGCAGGTAGATGCCCGGCTCGACCGTGAAGGTCGTGCCGGGGCGCAGGGGCTCGTCGTTGCCGGCGACGATGTTCGGCGGCTCGTGGGTCTCCAGGCCAAACCCATGGCCAGTGCGGTGAATAAAGTACTCCCCGTAGCCCCCCTGCTCAATCACCGCCCGCGCCGCGGCGTCAATCGCCGCGCCGCTGACCCCCGGACGGGCCGCCGCCCGCCCCGCCTCATTGGCTCGCAACACCAGGTCGTAGATCCGGCGCGCCTGCTCTCCCGGTTCGCCAATCGCCACCGTGCGCGTAATGTCGGAGATGTAGCCCTGGTAGCGCGCGCCGCAGTCGAGGATCACCAGGTCGCCGGGCTGGAGCGGGCGGTCGCCATTGCTGTGGTGCGGATTGGCCGCGTTGGGTCCCGCGGCGACGATGTTCTCGAAGCTCTCGCTCTCGGCGCCCGCGGCGAGAATGGCCTCGGAGCACAGCCGCGAGACCTGGCGTTCGGTCATGCCCACGCGGATCTGGGCGATGGTGCGTTCCAGGGCGCTTTCGACGATCCGCACCGCCTGTTCGATGGCCGCCAGTTCCGCGGCGTCCTTCACCATGCGCAGATCGGCGAGGATGGGAGTGGCGTCGCGGGTGCGCAGATCGGGAATGGCGGCCTCGAGGGCGCGCAGTTCCATCACGCGCATGGCGGTGTGCTCGACCGCCAGGGCGCGCCCGCGGGCGTTGGGGCCGAAGGCGGCGGCGACGGCGGCGGCCAGGGCCGCCGCAGGACCCTCGGCGTCGTGCCAGGGGAAGTAGCGCATAGGGACGCGCGCGGCGGCCTCGGCGCGCCCGTGCTCGAGGGCGGGAACGACGAGGCACGGTGGCGCCCCATCGGCGGGCACGAGGGCCAGGGTCAGGCGTTTGCCGGGGTGGAAGCTCAGCCCGCTCAGGTAGGTCAGGTTGGCGTCGGGCATAAGCGCCAGCCCGTCGAGCCGCTGGTCGCGCAGGGCCTCGATGAGGCGTTGGAGACGCTGGAGGTGCATGGTGGCTCCTTGATGCCGAATGGGCCAGACCGGCCTTCCCCTCTTCCCGCCGGAACGATTCTCCTGGGTGAGGATCCTCACCTTCCCCCGCCTCGCTGCGCTCGGCGCCATCAAAATCGCCCGCCGAGGTGTCGGTCCAGTTGACGGTCCTCACCCTCCCCCGCCTCGCTGCGCTCGGCGCCCCCTCCCTCTCCACCTGCGGTGGAGAGGGAGGGGGCCGGGGGGAGGGTGAGGACCCTCACCCTTCCTCCGGCAAGGCCCCGCGGGCGGCCAGTTCCTGGGGCAGCAGGGTGTAATACAGGAAGCTGTGAACCGGGGTAGGCACGCCGGCAGCCTGGCCGAGGCGCACCACCGCGCCGTTCTGGGCCTCCAGTTCCGAGGGCCGGCCCTCCATGATGTCGCGCTGCATCGAGGCGGTACTCTCGTAGGGCAAGGTGTCGAGAAAGCGCAGCGTCGCCTCAACCTGGGCAGGGGCGACGGCCACGCCGCGGGCATTGGCCACCACCACCACCTCGCCCAGCGCCGCCTCGGCCAGCGCCCGGGTGCCAGGCAGTCGCAGCCAGACCCCGAGCGGCGCGCGGGTGACGGCGCCGAGGCCGCTCCAGGTACACACGAGCATGAACTTTTCCCAGATCGCCACGTGGATGTCGGGCGGGACGATGGCGCCAAAGCCGGCCTCGCTGAAGGCGGCCCGCAGGGCCTCGACGCGGGCGCTGCGCCGGTTGTCCAGCTCGCCGAAGATAATTGTCGGCTCGGCCCCCACGTGGCGAATGACCCCCGGGGCGGCGATGTAGGCGATGATGCGGCACAGCCCGCCGAGCACGTGGTCCGGTCCCAGGGCCGCCGCAAGAATGTCGTGGGCCTCGACGCCGTTGAGCAGCGGCAGCACCACGGTCGCCGGGCCGATCAGCGGCGCCAGGGCGGGGGCGGCCTCGATGAGTTGCCAGTTCTTCACCGCCACCAGCACCAGGTCCACGGGGCCGATGCTGGACGGGTCGTCGGTGGCGCTGGCGGGGCGCGCGCCAAAGGCGCCCTTCGGGCTTTCAACGCGCAGCCCGGCGGTTCGCACGGCTTCCAGGTGCGCGCCCCGGCCAATCAGGTGCAGCTCGTGGCCGGCTCGCGCCAGATGCGCGCCAAAGTATCCGCCCACCCCACCCGGGCCAAAGACTGCGATGCGCATCGGGATCTCCTTACAATTCCACGCGCAGGCGCAGGTTCCCCAGGCGCAAGTCATCGCCCTGTTTGAGGGGCGTGGGCTGGCGCGGGCTCAGGCGGGCGGCGTTGAGGAAGGTTCCATTGGTGCTGTCGAGATCCTCGATCATAATCTGACCGGCCTGCACGAACAGGCGCGCATGGCGGCGGCCCACGCCGAGATTGAGGCCATCGTAATCGGTCAGATCCACGTCGGGAAAGAAATTGCTCACCGCGTCGGCGCGGCCAACCAGGGCCTGCGGCGCGGGCGGGTGCTGAACCACGGCGCCCGAAGGTTGCACGAGCAGCCGCGCCGGGGCCAGGGTGGCCCGAGGGGG
>JAOACN010000626.1 GCA_026417815.1 Chloroflexaceae bacterium
GGTCTGGTAAACCCGGATCGCTGCCAGAAGGTCTCCACCCGTATCGATGGACAGATCGTTGACGCTCTCGGCGGTGGGGGCGCCGCCCAGGTAGGTGCCAAAACGCAGCGCGCTACCGTCCGCTTGCAGCCCCGCCACAAATGAGGCCATGCGCGCACGTTCTGGCAGCCCGGGCTGGAACGCGTCCTGTACGGGGAAGTTGCGCGACCCGGTGCCGCCGCCCACATAGATCGCGCCGTCGGGGCCGACAAGCGCGGCGCTCGCACCGTCACGGTCGTCTCCGCCCAAGAAGCTGCTGAAGCGCAGCCCGCGCAGCCCGGCATCTGCCATAGCAACGAACGCATCGGCGCCCCCGCCCCCGTGGGTTGGCTGGAACGCCCTCAGGACCGGGAAGTCAAGCGAATGAGTCTCGCCGGCCATTACCAGCCCGCCGTCCGGCGCAAGAGCCAGCGCTCGGATGTTATCGCTTTTGGCACCGCCGAAGTATCCGCTTGCCAGCAGGGCGCCGTTTGGCCCGAGGGCGGCAAGAAAGCCGTCAGTTTCACCGCGCGGCGCCGTGCCGAGAAAGCTCCCGCCCGCGGTGGTAACGGGGAAGTCCGGTGAGTCTGTTGTGCCGGCAACGTACACCACGCCGGCCGGGGTGACGGCGATGGCTGCGGGATCCTCGTTGCCGCTGCCGCCAATGAAAGTACTATAGCGCATCGTGCGGCCGTCGGGGGTCAGGCTCGTTACGAAGGCATCGCCGGGCGCCAGGCCGCCCTCAGTCGGCTTACTCCCGAAGCTCGGCTGGGCCGCATTGAGCACAGGGAAGTCGGGCGATGTCGTCCATCCGAGCACGTAGAGGTTGCCCGCGGCGTCGAGACCGAGGTCAACGATCGACTCGGAACGTGAGCCGCCAAAGGTAAGGCTCGCAAGGGTTTCCGGCGCCGCGTCGACGACCTGCTGGTCGGGCGCGGCCCCAGCAGGCAAGCTGAATGGCGCGAGCAGGGCCAGTACGGCCAGGGCCGCGCGCAGGGCTGTGGGGCGCAGCATAGGGAACCTCCAGGTTGGCCCGCGGCTCGAGAGTGAGCCGGGCGTGCCTCCAGTATGGCATCGCGCCCGCCCATCGCAAGATCCAACTCGACTACGCGAAATGAAAAGCTCAATACGACCGTGGTTCCAGAGCGTCCCCCTCGACGAGACGATCACCGTGTTGACGCTGGCAGGCGCGAGCTACACCGAGCATGGCGTCTTCCAGCGGGGTGAGGTGGCCACGTCCGCGTTGCTCAGCGGCTTCGCCGTCTCCGTGGACGAGGTGTTCGACGCCGACTGATGCTTCGGGTTCCTCAAGAAAGGACTCGCGCGCAGTCCGCCTCCTGCGGAGGGGTGGGGGGCGGCGGAGCCGCCCGAAGGGTTTGTATTAATGGTCCTGGCGGCTGGACTGCCAGCCGTGTCCCTCAAGAATCCCCTCTTGAGCAACCGGCGAGGATCGCCTATACTGCAAGATAACGGCTGTATTGCATTGTGAGGAGCGCCGGCGCCGCGCCCAACGCGGGGACGGGCAGGGGTGTGGGGAAACCTGGTTTCCCCACGTCCAGTTCAGCAGGAGGTGCTTCTATGACGCAGACCGTAGTAGGTGTCTTCGAGCAGACCGCGGACGCGGAGCGCGCGGTTGCCGATCTGATCGCCAGCGGGATCGCGCGGGAGAAGATCAGCCTTGTCACCCCCCAGCAGCAGCAGGAGCACGTGCACATCCCGGGTGCCAACGTCGAGCATGTGGAGGACATGGCCATCGGTGCGGTCGGGGGCGGGCTTCTTGGCGGCATGCTGGGGGCGCTGGTGGGCATGGTGGCGGTTGCCATTCCCGGCATTGGTCCGGTGATTGCCGCCGGGCCCCTGGCAGCGGCGCTGGGCGGCGCCGCCGGCGCCACGATGGTGCTCGGCGCTGGCGCTGGCGCGGTGGGCGGCGGCATCCTCGGGGCGCTCACCTGGGCGGGCATCACCCACGAGGAGGCGCTGGTGTACGAGGATATTGTCCGCCGCGGGGGCACCCTGGTGATGGTGCGCGCCGACGGCGATGAGCGCGAGCGGGCGACGGCGATCCTCCACCGCGACGGCGCCGCCGACGCCCACACCCTGGAGGAGGAGTGGCGGCACAAGGGCCTGGCATAACCCTTGTCCGTCGGGACCGGTAGGGACGACCGGCCGGTCGCCCCTACCGGTCCGAACTTGAACGTCGTGGGGAAGGGGTTGGGCACGGGAAAACCTCATGCAGGAGCGACAATGCCACGCCCGTGAGCGGCACGCCCTCCCCGCGTCTGTTTCCCCTCCGCAAGCGTCTCAGCGCGCCGTTCCCCCCTGCGTTTCGGGCGCCAGCAGGTCGCGCAACCCGTCGCCGAGCAGGTTAAACCCGGTAACGCTGAGAGTGAAGGCCAGCCCCGGAAAGAACGCCAGCCACCAGGCCGTGTCGAGGAAGTCGCGTCCGGTTGCCAGCAGGGCGCCCCATTCGGGGAGGGGTGGTTGCGCTCCCAGACCGATGAAGCTCAGCCCGCCAGCGGCCAGGAGCATGGTGCCCATCCGCAGGGTCACGAGGACGATGAGCGGTGAAGCCAGGTTGGGCAGGATGTGGCGCAGGAGGATGCGCGCCTGGCCGATCCCCAGCGCCCGGGCCGCCTCCACGTAGAGCGCATGGCGGGCGGAGATCGTTCCACTGCGGGCCAGGCGTGCACTCTTAACCTGGGTATGCTGGCTTTGCGCCTGTGAAGTGCCGGGCGATGGCCGTAGCGAAGCCATCGAAGGAACCGAAATCCTCGGCGACCACGGCAGGGGACAGCCCCATGCGGCGGGCGTGGGCGGCGGTGTAGGGCCCGAAGCAGCAGATCGCGCAGTGGCCATGGTCCTGGGGAGCGTTGAGCATAGCCAGGAAGGCGGCGACCTCGGCGGCGCTGCTGAAGGCAATCGCGTCTATGGCCCCCTGGCGGATCAGCGCCAGTTCGGGCGCGTAGCGCGCCCCATCGAGCGCCCGGGTCCGGTAGGCGGGCGCGCGCGTCACGCGCATGCCGATGTGCTGGAGGTCGGCAACGAAGGTAGGAACGACATCCGGTTCTGGTACACCTTCCACGACCGGCGCGGGCACGAGGATGGCGGCGCCTCTGGCGATGTGCGACTCTGCCAAAGCATCAACGATGCCACGGGGACTGGGCTCCCGCGGCATCAGATCCACGCGCAGGCCCAGTTCAGCGAGGCGTTCAGCGTCTTTGCCGATCGCCGCCAGCCGGCGGGCGTTCAGCGCCATGGGCGGCAACCCGAGTTGTTCGCACCGGTACAGTAGCGCCTCGATCCCGTTGCGACTGGTGAAGGCGATCCAGTCGAAGGTCTCAAGCTGGCCCAGGCAGGCATCGAGGGCAGCATAATCGTCGAGTAGCGTGGTCTCGATGGTGGGCATAAGGACAGGCAGGCCGCCCCGGGCCAGGATGGCAGCCGCGAAGCGCGGCGCGTAGGTGCGTGGGGCGGTGATCAGCACGCGCCTGCCGAACAGCGGCAACGCTTCGGCGGGGCGCAGCATGGCGCGGACAGGATCAGACGTCGGATCGTTGGCCATGGTTCTGGCGCTTCCCCTGGTTACGACAACGATGCTTCTCCGTCAAGGGGGGACCTGGAGGGGCGCAGTTCCTCCGAACGCTCCTTTCCGGTGCGGCGCGGCTTGCCCTGCCCTGCCGGCAATCTGCAGGGGCCGCAGGCCCGAGAGGCGGTCTCGGTGTGCTACGAGGCTTCGGTTGCGGAGTCGTCAATCCCCCGGGCCAGGGCGCTGAGAACGGCGGCGCGGCCGATCATCCCCAGCAGTCGCCCTTCCTCATCCACCACTGGCAGGCGCTTGATCTTGTAGGTCATCATCAAGCGGATGGCTTCGCTGATCGGCGTTTCGGGCGTCACCGTAAAAACCGGACTGGTCATCACATCGGCGGCGGTGCGGCCCTGGGCCGCCACTTCCAGCCCCTCCGGGCGGTCGCCGCCGGCGAACCAGGCTGCCAGGCGCTTCAAGGCTCCCGGCTGAACGCGCCGCCCGGCTCGCCGCAGCACGTCGCCATCGGTGATAATCCCCACGACGCGCCGGTCCTCGTCAATCACCACCACCCGGCGCCGCTCCGTCTCCAGGAGCCGCTCGAGGGTTTCCGTCAGCGGGGTGTCGCGATGGACGGTGGGCACATCGGTGATCATCAATGCGCCGACGGTGGTGGGAGCGCCTCGAGGCAACTTCAGCGGCTGCTCGGGACGCTGGCGCACCCCCTCGGCCACGGTCTGGAGCAGGTCAAGGCGGCTGACCATCCCCGTCAGGCGCCCTGTGGCATCCACCACCGGCAGCCGCTTGAGATCATTGTCGTTCATCACCGCGGCGGCCTGGGCAAGGGAGGCGGTTTCGGCAATGGTCACCGGATTGGGCGTCATCAGGTCGGCGGCGCGCTGCGGTTTGGCCGCGAGGGACGCGATGCGCTCGTTTCGCTCTTCAATGGGTAGCAACTGCTTGAGGCGCAGCGGCAGGGTGGTGACTCCCCGGCTCAACAGGTCGCCATCAGTGATAATGCCCACCACGCGCTGGTCGGCATCCACCACCGGCACGGCCCGCAGCGCGCGATCGATCAACAGTCTGACAATCTCTGAGGCCGGGGTGTCGAGTTGCACCCGGGCCACATCGCGGCTCATCACATCGGCGACGGTGAGGTGCCGGGGGAATGGCCCCGCGGGGCGATGGCTGGTCTGGATCACCGTAACCGGCGTCGTGGCAATCAGCCCTTCAGTAACCAGTTCGCGCAACGCTGGCAGAACCTGGGCGACCCGTTCGGCACGGTCAATGAAGGTGATGATCAGCGGCAGATGGCTGGGCAGTTCCACTGCCATATCGGTGTGGACCACCCCGTGGACGCCGTAGCCGCCGATCCCGCGCAGGACCGTCGCTCCGGGGCAGCCGGCGTTGCGAAGGGCGTCGAGGATACGGAGCGAGAGCGCGCGCCCGCGCACCCGGTCGCTCTCGTCAATGTAGATCCAGACCTGCTGGTAAAGCTCCTGCGGCATAGAGGTCTCCTTCCGCGCCATCACGGATCACGGCC
>JAOACN010000493.1 GCA_026417815.1 Chloroflexaceae bacterium
AATCCTGACGAGGGCGGGACGCCCTCGCTCCCGGGTCTGCGGGGTTACCCCAACTCTGAACACGTGCCCATATGCGCGTATAATCCGCGTTTTCGGTCCGGCTGTCAACCCCAGGCCTCGGGGTCATAGGCGGGGAGTTCGCAGCGCAGGGGGGGATTGATGCGGTAGCCGAGGGCGAAATCGGCCTGCAACAACTCCTGGAGTTCGCGGGTGCCCTCGTAGATCACCGCCCCGCGGGCGTTGCGCAGGTAGCGCTCCACCGGATACTCATCGGAATAACCATAGGCGCCGTGGATCTGAATGGCGTCATCGGCGCACTCGAAGCTCGATACCGTCGCGTGCCACTTGGCCAGGGTGGTTTCGCGGGTGTTGCGCAGACCGCGGTTCTTCATCCAGCCCGCCCGGTACACGAGCAGCCGCGAGGTGTCGAGCTTGCGAACCATGTGACTGAGCATGCGCTTGACGAGCTGGTGCTCGGCGATGGGCTTGCCGAAGGTGTGGCGTTCGCGGGCGTAGCGCAGGCTGGCCTCCAGGCTGGCCTGGATCAGCCCGGTGGCGCCGGCCGCCACCGTGTAGCGCCCGTTGTCAAGGGCGGCCATGGCGATTTTGAAGCCCTCGCCCTCTTCGCCGAGACGGTTGGCTGCGGGTACCCGCACATCCTGAAAGATGACACTGCCGGTGTTGCCGGCCCGCACCCCCAGCTTCCCGTGGATGGGCTGGCTGGAGACCCCTGGCCAGCGCCGCTCAACGATGAAGGCCGAAATGCCTCGCGCGCCCCGCTCCGGATCGGTCTTGGCCATCACCAGGAAGTTGTCGGCGATGTCGGCCAGACTGATCCAGGTCTTTTCGCCGTTGAGGATGTAGCTATCGCCATCGCGGCGGGCAGTGGCGCGCATGGCGGCGGCATCGGTGCCCGAATCAGGCTCGGTGAGGCAGTAGCCGGCCAGTTGCTCGCCCCGAGCCTGGGGAACCAGGTACCGCTGCTTCTGCTCCTCGCTGCCCCACTGGAAGAGGCTCAGCGAGTTGAGACCGGTGTGCACCGACATCACCACGCGCAGGAAGCTGTCTACCCGTTCGAGTTCCTCGCAGACCACCGCGAGGGCCAGGTAGTCCATCCCCGCGCCGCCGTAGCGCCGGGGCAGGCAGATGCCCAGGAAGCCCAGCTCGCCCATCCGCTTCAACACGGGGCGGATGTGCGGGCGCGTTTCGGGGCCTTCGTGCTGTTCGGCCCCTGATCGATCCCAGGCCCGAATGAACGGCGCAACCTCCTTTTCGGCAAACTGGCGCACGGTTTGCCGGAGCATGGCGTGCTCGTCGGTCAGAAACATCTCGTAGCCGGCGGTGAGGTCCATGGATGCTGCTCCCTCGTGTCCTGATTGGCGTGCATGGCATTATAGCAGGGGGAAGGGGCAACCGGGTTGCCCCTTCGGGTGCAACGCATGTTCCTGCAGCCGCTGGCACATTGGCATCACGACACCCACACCCGACACCCCGTATGGTCGGCGACCATGGCGGCCCCGCCCGACACCGGCGCCCGACCCCGGCGACCAACCCGCCCGGTGCCGTAGAGACGGCCCGGCGGGCCTTCTCTACGCCATCCCATGGCACGTACATCATTGTAGGCGTGCGGGGGCGCACGACCGTTGCCGACAGGGTCATGGCCGCGCTTACGTCGCACCCCACCCCTTCTTCCCGGGGAACATTCGAGGTTGCCTGGGAAGGCGTCGCCGTGCCGGACCCGCCCTTCAGGCAGGGGTAGGGGGAAACCCGGTTTCCTACCCCTGATTGCAGGGGGTGTGACGAAACGTTCTACCCGTGCCGCGGCCCACCGGGAGCCTGAAGGCTCCGGCTAGCCTTGCGAAGGCTACCTCCGTAGCCTGCTGAAGCCGGCGCAGGCCGGCTTCGCAGGACGTTAGCCCGCGGCTTCAGCCGCCGGGCGAAGGGGAACGTGCAGAACTTTTCATCACACTCGGTTGCAGGTGGCGCGGCGTATGCTATAGTACCCTGGAACAGGCCGTTTCCGGGCGCGGTCATAGCGCCAGGACGTGAAACCGTATCTGGGAGTGGGAACCTATGCCGTTCTGTCCGCAATGTGGTATTGAAAATCCCCCTTCCGCGCGCTACTGCGACCAGTGTGGCGCGGTGATGATCCCGGTGCCCGCGCAGGGTCCGGCTGCGCCGCCGGCGGCGACCGTCCCGGGGCGGCCGGTCGCCGCGCCCGCCCCCGCCGGGCCGTCTACCTGCCCCCAGTGCGGTACGGCGGTCATCCCCGGCGAGGCGTTCTGCGACAACTGCGGCGCGCCGCTGCTCGGCGCGGCGCGCCCGGCCGCCCCCACGCCGGCTTACGGCGGCGTGCCGCCCCAACCCGCCTACCCGCCGCCCCGCCCGGTGGCGCCCGCTGCCCCGCCGGTGGCGCCCGCCCCGCCCCCTCGGGCCACCCTGGCCCCGGCGCGGTTGATCGTGCAACCCTCGGGCGCCTGTCTCTTATACACATCTGACGCTGCCGACGAGCGA
>JAOACN010000496.1 GCA_026417815.1 Chloroflexaceae bacterium
GATCGAGCCTGGGCGGCGCGACGGGCAACCCCGCCATTCTGATCGAGCGCAGCCTCTTCAGCGCCAACAGCGTGCGGCGCACGCCCGGGGCAGGCGGCAATCCCAACGAAGACGGTTCCGGCGGGGCGCTGGCCTTTCCCCAACGGGCGCGGCTGCGGATCGTCAACAGCACCTTCGAGGGCAACCGGGCCGCCGGCGCGAGCTTCAATGCCAACGGCGGCGCGCTCTACGTGGTGAACCACAGCGACCCCTTCGAGATCGTCAACAGCACCTTCGCCAACAACACCGCCGGCTGGGTCGGCGGGGCGATCAGCAATAGCCAGATCAACGGCCAGCCGGGCGGCCGGGTGCGCAATACGCTCTTCGTCAACAACACCGCCGACAACGGCCCCAACGACTGGAACATCCAGCAGCACTGCTCCTCCGAACTGGCGCACGATGGCCGGAGCCTGCAATTCCCCCCACGCCTGACCGGCGGCAACTTCTTCAACGACGTGACCTGCTTCCAGGGCAAAAGCGCGCCCAATCAGACCGGCGACCCCCAGTTCCGCAATCCCCAACTACAGACCCTGGCCGACAATGGCGGCCCGACCCGGACCATGGCCATCACCCCGGCCAGCCCGGCCTTCAACGCCGGGGCCGATTGCCCGCCGACCGACCAGCGCGGCGTGGCCCGCCCGCAGGGGGCAGGCTGCGACCTGGGGGCCTTTGAAGTGGCGCTGGCCCTGGCGGTGGCGCCGGGGCTGATCGGCGTGAACGCCGCCAATCCAACCCTCGACGTGCGGGGCGACGGCTTCACGACAAGCAGCGTCGTACAGGTCAACGGCGCCGACCGCCCGACGACCTTCCTCAGCGCCCTGGAGCTTCGCGTCACGCTCGCGCCCGCCGACGTGGCCGCCCCCGGCACGCTCCGCATCAGCGTGCGCGGCCCCGGCGAAAGCCTGGGTAGCGCCGAGGTGCGCGTGGTGGAGGAGTTGCGGCGCGTTCATGTGCCGCTGGTGCGGCGCTGATTCGTCTCGTGCTATAATACACAGAGATTTTTCGCAAGCCTGTGCGGCTTCGCCGCACAACGACGGGACGCAGAAGGGGTTTCGTGGGAGGGCTGCGCCCTCCTGGACCTTCACCTGAAGCAGGGGAAGGGGGAAACCTGGTTTCCCCCTTCCCCGCCAACCGGATCGGTTCACGAGAGAGGTATGGCTCTGAAAGGAGGTGAGCACCATGTCGGACCCTGACCTTAGTGGCCTTCGCGCCCGGACGTTGCAGTTATGCCCGGCACCTGGCCTGCCAGCCGTGCTCATCTCCCGAGGAGCAGACCTGTATGAGCGACCCGAAATCTGAGAAAACGCACACCGAACGCTACGATCCCGCCGCCATTGAAAAGAAGTGGCAGGATCGCTGGGCCGCCGATGACCTGTACCGGACCGGCCCCGCCGATAGCCGCCCGAAGTACTACGTTCTGGACTTCTATCCCTACCCCTCCGGCGAGGGGTTGAGCGTCGGCCACTGCCGCAACTACATCCCCACCGATGTGGTGGCCCGCTACTACCGCATGCGCGGCTACAATGTGCTCCACCCGATGGGGTGGGATGCCTTCGGCCTGCCCACCGAAAACCAGGCCATCAAGACGAAGACCAACCCGGCCGTGCTGACCCGGCGCTACGCCGCCAACTACAAGCGCCAGATGAACCTGATCGGGGTCAGCTACGACTGGAGCCGCGAAATCACCTCCTCCGAGCCCGACTACTACCACTGGACGCAGTGGATCTTCCTGCGCCTGTACGACCACTGGTACGACCGGCGGGTGGATCGGGCCCGTCCCATCGCGGAACTGGAGGCCGAACTGGCGGTCAGCGGGACGAGTCGCCTCGACCTGCCGCTGTCGGAGCGGCAGATCAGCGCCGACGAGTGGAACGCCTACACACCCCTGGAGCGCCAGGAGTTCCTGCGACGCTTCCGTCTGGCCTACCGCGGCGAAGCCACCGTCAACTGGGACCCGGTGGACAAAACGGTGATCGCCAACGAAGAGGTCGGCCCCGATGGGCGGGCCTGGCGCAGCGGCGCCCTGGTGGAGCGGAAGGTCCTCAAGCAATGGTTCTTCCGCATCACGGCCTACGCCGACCGGCTGGATCGCGACCTGGATACGGTGGACTGGCCCCCGCAGATCGTCACCATGCAGCGCAACTGGATCGGGCGTTCGCGGGGGGCGGAGGTGGTCTTTCACACCGAAGAGGGCGACCCGATCGTGGTCTTTACCACCCGCCCCGATACGCTCTGGGGGGCGACCTTTATGGTGCTGGCGCCGGAGCATCCCCTGGTGCAGAAGGTGACCACCGGCGAGCAGCAGGCGGCGGTAGCGGCGTATGTCGAGCAGGCCCGGGCGCAGAGCGGCGTGGTCGCCCCGGTTGAAGAGAAGGACAAGACCGGCGTCTTTACCGGCGGGTATGCCATCAACCCGGTCAACGGCGCGCGTATTCCGATCTGGATCGCCGACTACGTGCTGATGGGCTATGGCACCGGCGCGATCATGGCCGTGCCCGCCCATGATGAGCGCGATTTCGCCTTCGCCCTCAAGTACGGCCTGCCGATCGTTCCAGTGATCAACCGCCCTGACGACGTCGCGCGTTCGGTGCTGCGCACCGGGACTTACCGCCCCGAACTGCGCGAGGCGCTGCGGGCAGCGGGCTACTCGTTCGGCGAGGAGGCCGGCGAGTTGATCGTGGAACTGCGCGGCGCCCAGGCGAATGCCTACGCCGACCTGGTGCGCCCCTACCTGGTGGAGGGATGGACCGAGGTGGCCGGTTCGGGCTGGCTGGCCATCTTCCCCGACGCGGTCATTCCCTTCGACAGCGTCGAGGCCGATGCGCGCATCGCCAGCCGTATCCGCACCGAACTGCGGGTGGACGCCATCCCCACCTACATGGCCTACCTGGTGACGGTGCCCGCCTACCGGGAGATCGTCTACCACGACGAGTATGGTACACCCATTCACTCGGGGCCGATCAACGGCGTGCCCGGCGCCGAGGCGGTTGAGCGCGCCATCGCCTACCTGGAGGAACATGGGCTGGGCAAAGGGCGCATGAACTACAAGATGCGCGACTGGCTGATCAGCCGCCAGCGGTACTGGGGCACGCCCATCCCGATCATTCATGCCGAGGACGGCATGGAAGTCATGCTGTCCGACGACGAGTTGCCGCTGACCCTGCCCGGCGTCGAGAACTACGAGCCGACCGCCACGGGCGAGTCGCCGCTGGCCAAGATTGACGAGTGGGTCAACGTCACCCTGCCCGATGGACGCAAGGGCCGCCGCGAGACCGATACGATGGGCACCTTCGCCTGCTCCTCGTGGTACTTCCTGCGCTTCGCCGACCCGCACAACGACCGCGAACTGGCCGCCAAGGACCTGCTGGATTACTGGCTACCGGTTGATATGTACGTCGGCGGGGCCGAACACGCGGTGATGCACCTGCTCTACGCCCGCTTCTGGACCAAGTTCCTCCACGATTATGGCCTGTTGAACTTTGTGGAGCCGTTCAAGAGCCTGCGGAACCAGGGGCTGATCCTGGCGCCAGCGCGGGAGGTCAACGGGCAGATCGTCATCGAGAAAATGTCGAAGTCGAAGAACAACGTCATTACCCCCGACGAGGTGGTGGCAAAGCACGGCGCCGATGCCCTGCGCGGCTACGAGTGCTTCATCTCCGACTTCGAAGCCTCGGTGCCGTGGAGCACCGATGGCGTACCCGGGGTGCGCCGCTGGCTCGACCGGGTCTGGCGCATCGTGCTCGCCCCCGAGGAGGAGCGTCACTCCGAGGCGACCTTTAGCGAACGGCAACTGCGCCGGATTACCCACCAGTCGATCATCCGCGTCTCGAACGACATCGAGGGCTTCAAGTTCAACACCATGGTCGCGGCCCTGATGGAGTTCACCAACGCCCTCTACAAGGCGCGCGACGCCGGTCTGGCCGGCACGCCCGCCTGGAGCGAGGCCATCGAGACGCTGATCCTGCTGATGGCCCCGGTCGCGCCGCATATCGCCGAGGAGTTGTGGGCGCGGATCGGGCGCCCGTACAGCGTGCACCAGCAACGCTGGCCGCTCGCCGATCCGGCCCTGGCGGCCGAGGACGAGGTGGAGATTGTCGTGCAGGTCAACGGCAAGGTGCGCGATAAACTGGTCGCCCCGGTGGACACCGGCGAGGCGCGCCTGCGCGAACTGGCCCTGGCCAGTGAACGGGTGCAGGGCTACGTCAATGGGAAAACCATCCGCAACGTGATCGTCGTGCCGGGCAAACTGGTCAATATCGTGGTTGGCTGAGGTTCGCGCAGGCGGTTGCAGGTGATGAGGAAACCTCCTGTCACTTTGCCGCTGGCGGTGGTTCCGGGGGCCGCAGGCCCCCGAAGATCTTTCCTTCCTGGCAGGGCGCAGCTTTGCCGCGCCCTGCCAGGAAGAGGAAAGTTCGGAGGGGTGTAGCTCTTCCGAACCTCCTCGTAGCCGAAGCTGCTGCAGGCGACAAAGTAGAGTTACATCCTCCCAGTGATCCTCTTCTCCAGCCACAAGGGCAGCATTGCTATCGCGCGCATCGCGTAAGTGGCGCCGGTTCGGATCATCGAAGTGTTGCGAACCGTCGAAGTAGCAACACTATCGCGCGCATCGCGCAAGCGGCGTGGTCTGGTGGCCCGACGGGAATGGCGAGCGGGGTCCCACGGGCCGTCGCTCGGGACGCACTGGCATGAACATCGCTACACAGCGGCTGATCTGGGCCTACGGCTGCGTACTGCTCGGGGCGCTGCTGCTGGCGCTGCGACGCCTGCTGTTGCCGAATTACTTCGAGCTTGAGGGCCTGCCCCTGGCGATTGCCATTCCTTCGGCGCTCTACTCCTGCTACACCAAACCGGCCCTGAGCACCTGCGGTGATGGGGCGATTTTTGCCCTGACGGCCCTCGGCGTCATAGCAGCGACCGGCTGGGGCAGCCCGGGGCGCAGCATCTTCGCGGTCATTCTGGTTGTTCTCCCCCTCTGTTTCTACTTCCTCTTCGCCGCCGCCAGCCTTGCTGTGCCGATGCTCTTGCTCATTCCCCTGGCGGTTGAGCTGGGCGATCGGTGGCTCTTTGTAGAACGCTGACGCGAGTCGGATAAGGGGGGGAAACCAGGTTTCCCCACGCCCCTGCTCGCCGGTGGGTCGGGCGCCCCGACGCCGGTGGGAAGATGGGGCAACCAGGGTGCCCCATCCCCCTGCCAGGAACGCTGACGCGCGTCTGGCAACGTGGGGAACCCGGGGTTGCCCACGCCCCTGCTCGCCGGATGCGCGCATTGTGGTTACATCGGGGTACTGCGAAGCGGGTATACTACAGCCTATCGCATTCCTGGCGTCGCTTTGCGCTGCCTCCGGCGGGCAGCGCCCTGCAGCAGGTCTTTCACACTATGGCATACCCCCTATTCCCGATCAGCGAACCGGCCCCTCCCGTTGCTTCCCGCTTCTCCCATCCCTCTACCAACCCCTCGCGCCCCGACCGGTTCGCCGAACTCGCCGCGCACCTCCTGCGCGCGCCCCTGGTGTTTCTGATCCTGCCCGAGACACGGGGGCAGTGGTGTTGCCCTTCGCTCACGATACCGCCCGATGCCTTGAACCGGGCCCTGGTGGCCTGCATCTACGCGTCTCACAGGGAGCACCCCCTGGTAGTGGCCGATCTTAGCCGCGATCCCCGCTTCGTTACCAACCCTTTGCTCCAGGCGCCCCTCAGGATGCACTTTTTGAGCGTCTGGCCCGTGCGTGACAGCAACGCGCATCCTGCGGGAGCGCTCTGTGTGCTCGACCGTCGGCCGCGCCGCCTTGCCGAGGGGGAGCGCGCCATCCTCGACGGCCTGGCCGCGTTCGCAACTGGCGAGTTCCTCTCCGAGCGTGTATGGGCGAATGAGGAGATGTGCCGCCATTTTGCCGCCGAGGTCCACGATGGGGTGGGGCAGGTGGTGCATAGCCTCTACCACCACCTGCAGGCCCTCGAACAGGCTCAGCGCTTCGGCGGGCCGCAGCACCGCGCAACCCTGCGCCGCCTGGTCCGCCTGGCGCGGCAGGCGGTGAGCGAGACGCGCCGGCTGATCGAGGGTCTGCGTCCAACGACCCTGGAAACCCTGGGATTGGCGGGCGCGTTGCATCTGATGGCCGATACGCTGCGCCAGGACGGCTGGACCATCGCCCTGGATGAACGGCTTGGCCCCGAGCGATTGCCGCCAATGGTGGAACTGGCGCTTTTTCGCGTGGCCCACGAGGCGCTGACGAACGCGGCGAAGCACGCAAGCGAACGCCGGGCGGCCCTGACGCTCGCGCGGGTTGGCCATAGCGTGTATCTGGAGGTGCGCGACTGGGGGCCGGGCTTTGACACCGCCCATCTGGCCACGATCACGCGCCTGGGCGAACACCTGGGGCTGCGGCTGATGGGTGAGCGGCTGGCCGTGCTTGGCGGTAACCTGCGGGTGGAGAGTAGTCCTGGCGTTGGCACGCTGGTCGTGGCGCGCGTCCCGGCGCCATGCTGGGCAGGGTGCGCCGAGGCGGGAGAGACCGGCCAGGATGAAATGGCGCCCTCCCGGGAACTTCCCTGATATGCATCATTGGTCTGTAACTTAAGTTTTCCGGTTTTCGCTCGCCCTATCATGCTCAACGAAGCGAAGCATCTTCCGCCTCCTGGTGCGGTAGACCCCTCGCTCCGCTCGGGGTGACAAACACCGGGAAACTTAAGTTACAGAGTAATCGTGAGGAAGATTGCCCCGGAGCTGGTGCAATGTCCTCGGGGCAGGCCCCAAACCCGGTACTGTCGGTGGTTTTGGCGGCTGCGTCGCCAACACCGCCGACAAAACAACCCCTGGGGCGGCCTGGCCGCCCAACATCCCGCCGTGGGAGACGGACGTCGCTCAAGCCCTGGGATAGCCCTCAGAGTCGCTTGTCTCGCGGCCCTGCAAGCGGTATAATCACGATAACCGGCGATGAAGCAGACGGTTCGTGGGATGGCGCAGCCATCGCACACCCCCCGCCGGCGGACCGTGGCAGAAGGAGGCGACCATCGAAGATCTACGAACCCAGGACGGCAAGCGTCTGTATCCCACCGCAGCGCCCCGCATTCGCGCGCTGCTGGTTGGCGCCGAGGTGGCCAGTTTCCATAGCCCCTGGAGCGCCGAGGACTCGCTGCGTGAACTGGCCATGCTGGCCGAAACCGCCGGCCTCGAAGTGGTCGGCCAGGTCTATCAGCGGCTGGATCAACCCTACCCCAAGTTCTTCATCGGCCCCGGCAAGGTCAAAGAGGTCGCGGCCCTGCGCGAGCAACTCGGCGCCGGGCTGGTGATCTTCGACGATGAGCTGAGCCCCGCCCAGACGCGCAATCTCGAAGAGGTGCTCCAGGCAGGGGTGCTCGACCGGACGGCCCTGATCCTCGATATTTTCGCCCAGCATGCCCAGACCCACGAAGGCCGCCTGCAGGTCGAACTGGCCCAGTACCAGTATTTGCTCCCGCGCCTGCGTCGCCAGTGGACGCACCTGGAACGGCAGGCAGGCACCAGCGGCGGCACCTCGGCGGGTGGCGTGGTTGGTCTGCGCGGCCCTGGTGAAACGCAGTTGGAAATTGACCGCCGGCTGATCGACCGGCGCATCGCCTGGCTCAAGGCCCAGCTAGCCGATGTCCACCGCCACCGCGAACTGTACCGCAAGCGCCGGCGCCAGAGCGGCATCCCGGTAGTGGCCCTGGTGGGTTACACCAACGCTGGCAAGAGTACGTTGCTCAACGCCCTCGCGGGCGCCGATGTGTATACCGCCAACCAGCTCTTCGCCACCCTCGACCCGACGACGCGCCAGATCACCCTGCCGGGTGGCCAGGAGGTCCTGCTGACCGATACGGTCGGTTTCATCCAGAAATTGCCCACCCAGCTCATCGCCGCCTTTCGCGCCACGCTGGAGGAGATCAACGAGGCCGATCTGCTGCTCCACGTGGTGGATCTCACCCATCCTAACGCCCAGGAACACGCCCAGACCGTCGAGGCGACCCTGCGCGAGCTTGGCGTCGCCGATCGTCCGATGCTGACCGTGCTCAACAAAGTTGACCTGATGGAGGGGCTACAGGCCGCCGACGTTGCCAACCTGGTGGCGGAGATGGGGCTGCCGAGCGATTTTGTCGCCGTGTCGGCGCTGAAAGGCTGGGGGCTCGACGCGCTGCGGGCGCGCATTGAGATGGCCCTGGGCGAAGCGATGGTTGCCCTCGACGTGCGTATCCCCTACCAGCGCAATGATCTGGTGTCGCTCTGGCACCGGCGCGGCGTAGTGGAACGCGAGGAGTACGACAACGCCGGCACCCATATTCTTGGGCGCATCCCCCGCGAACTGGCGCGCGAGTTTATTCCGTATCAGAACCGCCCGGATGTTGTGAGGCGTTAACTCTACTTTGTCACTTTGCTGCTGGCGGGGGTTGCGGGGGCCGCAGGCCCCCGAAGATCTTCTCTTCCTGGTGCGGCGCGGCGAAGCCGCGCCGCACCAGGAAGGGGAAAGTGTGGAGGGGTGCAACCCCTCCGAACCTCTGGGTGTGAACCCTGTCCTACGGCAGATAGGCCGCCACCATCCACTGAAAACCCTCCAGCGTCAGGTCGCCGGAGATGCGCAGGCGCGGCAGGGTGAAGGGATCGCTCTGCGGGCCATCCTGGATGGTGGTCGTCGCCGAGGTGTAGCCGGCCTCGCGGGTGACGGCCACCACCGTGTCGCTGAAGCGCCCCCCGGGGTAGCAAAAACTGAGCACCGGCTGGCCGATCTGGGCGGCGATCAGCGCGCCCGACTGCCCGACTTCCGTTCGCATTTCCTCCAGCCCCAACCCGGTGAGGTCGGGGTGTGAGATGCTGTGCGCCCCGATCTCCATCCCCGCGTCGCGCAGGGCGCGGATCTCCGCCCACCCCATGTAGCCCGGTTGCCCGACAAAACCGCTTACGATGTAGAAGGTGGCCACGACACCGTGACGCTGCAGGATAGGTAGCGCCGTGGTGAAGGCGTCGGCGTAGCCGTCGTCGAAGGTAAGCGCCACCGCCCGGCGGGGACAGGGTCCCTCGCCGCGCATGCAGGCCGCCAGGGCGTCCATCCGCACCGTCTCGTAGCCCGCGGCCTTGAGCCAGCCAAGCTGGGCGTCGAGCTGCTCGGGCGTCACCGAGAGACTGAAGCCCAGGGGATCGACGCCGCGGTCCACATGGCGCACGTAGTGGTACATCAGGATAGGCACGTAGGGGCGCTCACCCGGCGGGGCGGGGGTAAAGCCCTGCGGCGCAGCGGGCATGAGCGTGGGCAGGGGCATGGAGACGGGCGGGGCGAGTGGCTCGCGCGTACCGGCGACCCGACCGAACCCGGCGGAGTCGTCGACCGCCCTTACCGGGGCGAGGCGCCGATCCGGCTCGTGTCGCGAGATGAGCACCAGCATTGCTGCGAGGATGATGCCGAGCATCAGCGGCAGGGACAGCTTCATGGTGATTGGCTCTACTCCGTCACTTGCCACGGCTTCCGCTGCGAGGAGGTTCGGATGGGTTGCACCCCTCCAGTTTTCCCTTCCTGGCGCGGTGCTGCTTCACCAGGAAGGGGAGATCTTCAGTGGCCTGCGGCCCCGTCAGCAGCAAATTGACAACGTAGAGTTAGAGACTATGGTGCGACCCCACGAAGAGAAGGCGTTCTTCTCAGGAGGGCTTCGCCCTTCCAGAGCCTGCCATCCGGCGGAGGCGTGGGGAACCCTGGTTTCCTCTAGCCCCTGCCGCCCTGGATGTATACGAACACATGTTTCATGAGCCTACTATAATCATACCATACCCTGGCAAACGGGATTGGCCATCAATAGCCCGTGCATTTCCGACCCCCTGCCAGCCTCGCCCGTTGAAGGAGGCGCCAGGCGCCCTCCCCCAGCGGGGGAGGGTTGGGGAGGGGTTAGAGGTGTAGCGAAAACCTTGCTTCATAGACTACTAATGCTACAACGAGACCTCTCATTGTAGGGGAGGCTCAGAGGGGCGCAGCCCCTCCGAGGGCCCGTTCCGGTGCGGCGCGGCGAAGCCGCGCCGCACCGGAACGGGGAGTCCTGCGGGGGCCGCGGGCCCACCCGCCGAGACGAAGTCTCGTTGTAGTACTAATCAATCCGCTACGGCCAAACCGAGGGCCTCGCGCGCTTCGGCGGCCACGAAGAGCGAGCCGGTGACGCAGATCAGGTCGTGGGGGCCGGCGAGCTGGCGGGCCATGGCGAGGGCCGCGGGCAGGTCGGGGGCAATTCGCAGGGGGCCGCGCAGGTGCGCGCGCACCTCGGCGGCGATGCGGTCAATGTCCATGGCCCGGTTGTGGTGCGAGCGGGTGATCACCACGGCGGCGGCGGGAGGCGCCAGGGCGGCGGCGATGGCCGCGATGTCCTTGTCGCGTGAGGTGCCCAGGACCAGGATGAGCCGCTCGTGGGGCACCTCGGCCCGGATGGCGGCGACGAGTTTCTGAGCCGAGTCGCCATTGTGCGCGCCGTCAATCAACACCGGCGGCGCCCCTGGCACCAGTTCGAAGCGCCCGGGCCAGTTCACGCCGGCCAGTCCCTCGGCCAGGGCGGCGTCGGGCAAGGGTAGCCCGCGGTCGCGCAGCAGCAGGGCCGCGCCGAGGGCCAGACGGGCGTTTTCGACCTGGAACGCGCCGCGCAGGGCCGTCACCGGGGGCACGGGGTAGGGACGCAGCGGCGGGCCGTGGCCGTGCGCGCGCGCGAGACCCTCCGGCCCGGCGATGAACAGGTCGGTGCCGACCCGGCGCGCCTCCTCCAGTACCACAGCGGCGGCCTCGGGGGCATGGGGCGCGGTAACGGCGGGCGCGCCGGGCTTGAGAATGCCGGCCTTGTTCCAGGCAATCTCGCGCAGGGTGCGCCCGAGGACGGCCATGTGATCGTAGCTGATCGAACTAATCACCGACACCAGCGGCGTGAGCACATTGACGCTGTCGAAGCGTCCGCCCAGGCCGATCTCCATGACGGCCAGATCAACCTGGCGAGCGGCGAAATAGCGCAGCGCCAGGAGCAGGCCGACATCGAAGACGCTCGGCCGGCCGAGGGGAGCGGGGTCGAAGGCCTCGAGCACGGGGCGGGTGAGGTTCGTCAGGGCGATCAACTCGGCCCGATCGATCAACACGCGGTTGACCTGGATACGTTCGCGGTAGGAGTTGAGGTGCGGCGAGGTAAAGAGGCCGACGCGCATCCCCGCGGCGCGGGCGATGGCCTCGATCATCGCCGCAGTGCTGCCCC
>JAOACN010000733.1 GCA_026417815.1 Chloroflexaceae bacterium
CGGCGCAGGCGCGTCCAATCGTCATCGTGGCTGGTGAGACCGGTGACCGCCAGCCCCAACCCCGCCGAGTTCAGGCCGATCTTGCCGCCGAAGATGCCCGCCTCGGTGAAGGCCAGGCGCCGCGGGCCGTCTGGCTCGACCACGTGGATCAGGGCGCCCTGCACGCCCGCGATCCAGTCCCAGTTCTCGCCCAGCAGCAGATGCCCATCCACGGTGGCCTCGGGTAAGAGGGCGAAGGCCGTACAACCCTCCGACAGGGGCCGCTCGACGAACGCATCGTAGAACAGTTCGTAGCGCGCGTTCAGTGCGGCGATGGCCGCGAGATCCACCCCGGCGCCATCGGCGATGCCGCGCATTCCGGCGTGGTAGTCCGGGCTCTGCGCGGCGATGGCGGCGAGGTAGCGGGCGGCGCGGCCCAGCGTCTCGGCGCGAGTCAGCTTCAACTCGCGCTCGAAACGCTCGAAGTAAAGGCGCAGATTGTGCTCGATCCGCCCGCGTAGCGACCTCCCGTGGGTCAGGCCCTGGAGGTAGGGCGCGCCTTCGAGGCGCAGCAGGGGTAGCGCCATAACAACTTCCCTCACGCGAGGATCTGGGAGGGCGCAGCCCTCCCAGGAACGTCCTTACACGGCCAGTTGGAGGAGTTTGGGGAAACCAGGGTTCCCCATGCCCCTGCCCGATCAGGAGGTTGTGAGGCGCGGTCTTTGCCGGCAACCGGGGCAGCGTGATCGGGTTTCCCTGTACCCCCTCCCGATAGGAGAGGTTGCTATTCCTCGGATTGAAGGTGCTTGACAAAACTCACCCAGGCCGGCTGTTTCACAAAGCCGAGCGCCTCGTTGATGCTGAGCATGGCCCGGTTGTTCGACTCGTTCCAGGTCTTGAGCGTCCGGACTCCCCGGCCGCGGGCGTACTCGATGGCGCGCAGTTTCAGCGCCAGGGCGATGCCCCGCCGCCGGTACTCGCGGCGCACCCCGGTGAGGCCGGTGTAGAGCGTATCGGGTTCCTCGTCGCTTTTCCACAACGCGCTCAACCCGACGTAGTGCTGCCCGTCCAGGGCCACGAAGAAGCCCTCGGGCAACAGATCGCGACTCTCGAAGAGATGGCGCTCAAAACTCTCCGCAGAGGGGGCGGTCACCGGTTCTGGCGAAGGAACGTCCTTTGCCAGCGTCACGTCCAGTTCGTAGAGTTTGCGGCGATGTTCGGGATCGCCCGCGATCAACTCGTGCAGGGTGACGATGCGGATCCCGCTGGCAACCACCCGCTCGACGTGACCGGCGAATGGGGCCGGATCGAACCCCGGCACATCGAGGTGCGATTCCCAATCGCGCAGATCCTCGACGAACCCCCGATCGCTCAGAAAGCGCATCGAGCGGGCGTAGTCGCTGCGGCAACAGGCGCGAACCCGTAGGGGGTCGAGGGGCGCCAGGGCCGCCATCACTGTCGCGTACAGCGCGCGGCCGAGGCCCTGGCCCTGCCGCTCGGGGAGCACCGCCGCGAAGAAGCTGAACAGTCGTGGGTGGTACATCCACTCTGACTGGCCGTAACTGGCAAAGCCCACCGTCTCACCCTGGATCTCGGCAAGCCAGCGGCGGCGCTTGAGGTGCTCCGGGTGCTTCGCGTCCTCCTCCTTCCAGTCCTCGACCGACTCGGGGTATTCGGGAAAGGCCGCGTTACACACGGCGACGGCGGCGGCGTAATCCGCCTCGCTGCCGCTAAAATCGCGGATAACCAGCCCTGGCGGCGCGGCAGGAGCCTGCGCGGCGCTTGCTATTGAAGCCTGTGACATGCTATAGCCTTTTCACTCCGGGAGCTGGCCGGTTGCCTGGTCGCTCCATTGTAGTGGCTTTCGCCGCTGGTCGCCATCGGTCGAAGGACTCGGTTCACTCGATATGGGGAAACCAGGGTTCCCCATGCCCCTGCCCAGCGTATGACCGGAGGTCAAAGGACCCGGTTCACTCGATATGGGGAAACCAGGGTTCCTCATGCCCCTGCCCGACTCATGACTGGATGTGGTGGCCAGAAACGTGGTACAGTAAACTGGACGCTCGTGAGGACGCCAGGCTTTTTGCCTCCCCTGAAACCAGGATACCGTACAACTGGAACGGCAGGAATGCGATGCGACGTTCACTACTACTGCTGATTGCGCTCCTCGGCGCGCTGCTGCTCGCCGCCTGCGGGCAACGCCTGCCCACGGCGGAGGAGATCGTGGAGCGTATGGAGGCGGCCCGCGCCGCCACCAACGATGCCCACGCGACCGTGGCCATCGACGTCACCACCCCGGACCGCGCCGGGCGAATGGTTGTGGAGGGCTGGACGCAGAAGACCGGCGCGAGCGATGCTGCCGGCAAGCCAGTCTATCGCGCGCGCATGGAGGTGCGCGAGGCCAGCGAAGCCGATCTGGTCGGTTCGCTCATGGTCAGTGACGGCGAGACCTTCTGGCTCTACAGCCCCGCCGAGAACACGGTGATCACCGGCTCGGCCAGCCAGATGCGCGACGCCGCGGCCAGCGCGCCCGCCGGCCCGGCGATGATGCTCCAGGATCTGATCGCCCAGGGGCTCGACGCGGTGCAACTCGAGGTGCTCGGCGCCGAGACGGTGGCCGGGAAGAACACCTGGAAGGTGAAGGTTACCCCGCAAGCGGCCACGCGGGAGCAACTCGGCCTCGATGGTCTGGTTGAAGGCTTTCTGTGGGTGGACGCGGAACTTGCGCTGCCACTGAAAGCCACCTTCGACGCCAGCGACTTCGGGCGCGGCAGCGTCGAGGCCCTGAGCCTCGAAACCAACACCGGCCTGAACGCCGACCTGTTCCGCTTCACCCCGCCCCCCGGCGCCACCGTGGTACGGGCCGAGGAACTGGCCGCCCGGACGAAGTCCAGCGTCGCCTCGCTCGACGAGGCCCGCGCCGCGGTCAGCTTCCCCGTGCGCGAGCCGGGTTACCTCCCCGCGGGTATGGTGCTGGTCGAGGTGCGTGTTGCCGGCCCGAACGCCGTGATACTCAACTACGCCGGCGCTGGCGGTAGTGTGAGCGTGGTGCAGGGCAGCGAGGCGCCTGGCGGCGACCGCGAGCCGCCAGCGGGCAGCCAGACCCGCGCCGTGACGGTGCGCGGCGTGCCCGGCGCCCTCATCACCGGCGCCGATGGCCGGGGCAGCCTGCTGCGCTGGGAGGAAGGCGACCTGCGCTACGTCGTCGCCGGGGCCATCGGCGCCGATGAGGCCCTGAAGGTCGCCGAGAGCCTGCGGTAGTCTCCGTCCGAGCACCTATGCCGGGTCGCCCCTCGCCTGGTAAGGCCGAAGCATTGGCTGCGCCGATGCTTCGGCCTCACTGGAAGACGGATATACCTCGCCCACCCATGACCACGCCCCTCATTCGCGCCATTGCCCTCGCCCGCCGCTATCAGATGGGCAAAACCTACGTTGACGCGCTGCGGGGCGTGGATCTCGAGGTGACCCCCGGCGAGTTCGTCGCCCTGGTTGGCCCCAGCGGCAGCGGCAAGAGTACCCTGCTGCACCTGATTGGCGGCCTGGTGCGGCCCACCGGCGGCGAGGTCTGGGTCAACGGCATGGAACTGGGCCGCAGCAGCGATCGGGAACTGGTGCTCTACCGCCGCGATACGCTCGGCTTCGTGTTCCAGAGTTTCAACCTGCTGCCCATCAAGACCGCCTGGGAGAACGTCGCGGTGCCCTTGATGCTCGCCGGCGCGCCGCCTGAGCGCCGCCGGGCGCGGGCCATGACCCTGCTGGAACAGCTCGGCCTTGACCACCGTGCGAACCATCGTCCCGCCGAGTTGAGCGGCGGCGAGCAACAGCGGGTCGCCATTGCCCGCGCCCTGGCCAACCACCCGCGCCTGATCCTGGCCGATGAACCTACCGGCAACCTCGACAGCCGCACCGGCGGCGAGATCATGGCCCTGCTGCGGCGCCTGGTGCGCGACGAGGGCCTGACCCTGCTCCTCGTCACCCACGATATGAGCGTGGCCCGGTACGCCGACCGGATCGTCCATCTGCGCGACGGGGCGGTGCAGTTCGTCGAGGCAGTTGAAGCCACATCATGGTAGATTGCGGATTTGGGAGGGGCTCGGTGAGGCCGGGTTACGCTCGTTGGGCGAGGCGCTGGCTGCGCCAATGCTTCGGCCTTACTGGCCTGGAGGGCCGTGGGAAGGATCGCCTCCCCCTGGCTAACGTAAACTGGCAGCACCGGTATGATACGCGCCCTGATTTTCGACTTCGATGGCCTGATCGTTGACACCGAAACCCCGGCGCTGGAGAGCTGGCGGCACATCTACGCCGAATACGGGTTTGAACTGGGATTGAAGGAGTGGTCGGCGACGCTGGGCACGCGCCACGCTTTCGACGCCCTGGAGCACCTGGTGGGCCTGGTGGCGGCAAGCGACCCCGCGCGCGCCGCCGCGCTGCGCGCCGAGGGCGCGGCCATCCGCGCGCGCCGGAAGGCCCTCAAGGATGCCCTGGGCGCCACCCAGGGGCTGTTGCCCGGTGTCACGGAGATACTCGACGAGGCCGAGGCGCTGGGGTTGCCCTGTGCCGTGGCCTCAAGCAGCGACTATCGCTGGGTCGGGGGGTGGTTGGAGCGTCTGGGGATCGCCCGGCGCTTCGTGTGTATCCGCACCGCCGACGACGTGACGCGGACCAAGCCGGACCCGGAACTGTTTCTCTCCGCCGCCGCGGGGTTGGGGTTGCCACCGGCGGCCTGCCTGGTGCTTGAAGACTCGGCCAACGGCATTCTGGCCGCTCGGGCCGCCGGCTGCCCGGTAGTGGCCGTGCCAGGCCCCCTGACGCGCCAGCTACCGCTGCCGCCCGCCGATCTGACCCTGCCTTCGCTTGCCGCCATGCCCCTGGCGGAGATCCTGGCGGCGTTGCGGTAGGAACTACGCGCCGGAAGGGGCGCAGGAGAACCAGGACCTCCCCGCTCATCTCACGGCAGCGGGCCGGGGGGCGGCGGCCAACCCCGCGCGAAATAGTCCGCCATCGTAATAATGACCATGATCGCGAAGCCGACGAACGCCGCCCCGGCGTAGAGTTGCGTGGCCCGTTCGCTGACCTTCACGTGCATGAAGTAGAGGATGATCAGCGTCGTCTTGGCGATGGCGATGGCCATGGCGATGGCCACGCCAAGCAGCCGTGGCAGGGCGATGATCCCCTCGATCCACCAGGCCCCGACCGTGAGCGCCATCAGCACCATCAGCGCGGCGAACACCTTGTAGTAGGTCCCGCGGCTGATGTGGGCGTGCGCGGCGTGTTCCGCATGCGCCCCATCGCCGTGGGCGCCGTGACCGGCGGTTGTGCTTGTCTTTGCCATCAGTGCACCAGATAGAACAGCGGGAAGAGGAAGACCCAGATAATGTCGATCAGGTGCCAGTAGAGACCCCCGACCTCGATGGGAGTGTAATAGGTTGGCGTAATCACCCCGCGCCAGGCGATGAAGGTCAGAACCGAGACGATCGTCAGCCCGACGACCATATGTACGGCGTGCAGACCGGTGGCGACGAAGTAGAGGAAGTAGAACAACTGGTAGGGCGAGCCAAGCCCGGCCTGCGGTTGCGTGTGGCTCGCCGCGGCCCCGTGGCTGGCCGCGGCGTCCTTACTGCCCTCGGCGCCGTGGGCCTCGGGGAAGATGAAATTGCGCCCGGGCACGAGACACTCTTTTTCTTCCAGCCGCGCGCCGCCGGTCACCCAGGCGACGGGATTGGCCGCCCCGGCGCAGTGGGCGAACTTCTCGCCGTACTCGAAGCCCTTGATCACCAGGAAGGTGGCCCCCAGGAGGAGGGTGATCCCCAGCATCGTCAGCAGGCGCCGCCGATTGCCCTCTTCAGCCGCGTTCACCGCCAGGGCCACCGTCAGCGAACTGACCAGCAGCACCACCGTGTTCACCGCGCCGAGGGGCGTGTTGAGGTGGTGCGCCGCCTCGGCCCACACGTCGGGAAAGGCCCAGCGGTAGACGATGTAGGCCATAAAGATCCCGCCGAACAGCATGATCTCGGTCACCAGGAAGACCCACATCCCCAGGGTGGCCGTCTCCTTCTGCTGTTGCGCGCTCTCGAAATGGTGCATGAGCTCGCGCCCATGGACCTCGTGGCCGTGCTCATGGGCCGGCGCCGGTTTCGCGGTTGGTGTCGTCGTCGCCAAGGTGCGCTCCTCTACCTGCGGCAGTTCACCGCTGTCACCTCTTGATTACAACGGGCTTCCCGGTCGCCATTCGGCCGCGTCGCGGGCGGCGGCCTCGGGCGGATAGGCGTAGGCTTCGGTGGTTACCACGGGGATGGCTTCAAAGTTGTGGGTCGGCGGCGGCGAGGTGGTCTTCCACTCGAGGCCCGTGGCGTCCCAGGGATTATCGCCGGCGATCCGTCCGGTCTTCAACGAGAGCATCAGGTAGATGATCGGAATGATGAACCCCACCGCCAGCACCGTGGCCCCGGCGGACGAAAGCACGTGCAGGATCTGGAACTCCTCGGGGTAGACGTGGTACCGCCGCGGCATGCCCAGGTAGCCCAGCACGAACTGGGGGAAGAAGGTCATGTTGAAGCCGACGAAGATGATCAGCGCCGAGATGCCGCCCCAGATTTCATTGTACATCCTGCCGGTCATCTTCGGCCACCAGAAATGGATGCCGCCCAGGTAGGCCATAATTGTGCCGCCGACCATCACGTAGTGGAAGTGGGCCACCACGAAGTAGGTGTCGGTCACGTGAATGTCAATCGCCACCACGCCGAGGAAGATCCCCGTGAGGCCGCCGATCACGAACAGGCCGATGAAGCCCAGGGCGTAGAGCATCGGCGTGCGATAACTGATCGAGCCCTTGTAGAGCGTTGCCGTCCAGTTAAAAACCTTGATCGCCGACGGAATGGCGATCAGCATGGTGATGAAGGAGAAGACCAGACTGGAGTACACCGACTGGCTGCTCACGAACATGTGGTGGCCCCAGACCAGGAAGCCCAGGATGGCGATGGCCATGCTGGAGAAGGCGATAAACTCGTAGCCGAAGATGCGCTTGCGCGAGAAGGTCGAGATCAGTTCGGAGATCACCCCGAAGGCCGGGAGGATCATGATGTACACCGCCGGGTGCGAGTAGAACCAGAAGAGGTGCTGGAAGAGCAGCGGGTCGCCGCCCAGGGCCGGGTCGAAGATGCCCACGCCCCAGAGGCGCTCGATGGCCACCAGCAGCAGGGCGATGCCCACCACCGGCGTGGCCAGGACGATCACCAGGCTGGTGGCGTACATCGCCCAGACGAACAACGGCAGCCGGAACCAGGTCAACCCCGGCGCGCGCATCTTGTGGGTGGTGGCGATGAAGTTCACGCCCGTGGCGATCGACGAGAAGCCCATAATGAAGGCGCCGGTGATGGTCAGGATGACGTTGGAGTTGGAGTAGGTGGAACTGAAGGGGGTGTAGAAGGTCCAGCCGGTATCCACGCCGCCCAGCACCGCCGCGCTGAGGGCGAAGATACCGCCGAACATGTACAGGTACCAGCTCAACAGGTTCAGACGGGGAAAGGCCAGGTCGCGCGCGCCGAGCATCAGCGGCAAGAGGAAGTTGCCCAGCACCGCCGGAATGGCCGGAATAAGGAAGAAGAAGATCATGATCACGCCATGGAGCGTGAACATGCGGTTGTACACATCCGACGACATCAGATCGCCCTGGGGGGTGATCAGTTCGATGCGCACGAAGGTGGCCGCCAGCCCGCCCAGCAGGAAGAAGAAGTTGATGGCGAGCAGGTAGAGAATGGCGATGCGCTTATGGTCAACCGTAAACAGCCACGACCTGATCCACTCCCCCAGGTGAGGGGTGTCGTCGTGCAGGTAGCCGCGCTGTGGAAGGGCCGTCGTCGCCATGGCTTCAGTCCCCTAGTGATTTGATGTATTCGACCAGTTGACGCACCTGGTCGTCGCTGAGCTGGTTGCCATAGACCGGCATGACCGGCTGGTAGCCTTCGGCTATTTTGGCCGGCGCGTTGCGGATCGATTCGATCAGGTACGCCTCGTCGGCGGTGACGACGCTGCCGTCGGCCAGGCGCTGTTCGCTATTGTACAACCCTTCCAGCGCCGGGCCAATGCCGGCCCCGTCGCTGCGGTGGCAGCCGACGCAGCCCAGGTTGGTAAACACCTGTTTGCCCTGCGCCGCCAGGGCCGCGTCGAACGCGGGCGCCTCGCCAGCGCCGCCCGTGGCGGCCCCGCTCGCCCCGGAGGTCGTAGCGCCGCTTCCACTGCTGGCGCCGCCGCTCATCGCACCGGTTCCGCCATCGGACAGCGATTTAATGTAGGCGATCAACTGGTTGATCTGGTCCTCGCTAAGCTGATTGGCATACGAAGGCATCACATTCTGGTAGCCGGCGGTGATCTGCGCGCCGGGGTTGAGGATCGAGGTGCGCAGGTAGTTCTCGTCGGCGGTAACCACGGCGCCATCGCTCATGCGCTCCTGGGAACCGTAGAGCCCCTGGAGGCTGGGGCCGATCCCCGCCCCGTCCATGCGGTGGCAGCCGGCGCAGCCAAGGTTGGTGAAGAGTTGCTCGCCGACCAGCGCCATGGGGTCGCCAGCGGCGGGAACCAGCGCCGGCGGCGCGGCCGCCGCGCCACTGCTCCCATCAGGCAGAATGACCTCGCCCGGCGTCACCAGCCAGCGCTCGTAGTCGGCCATACTGAGGGCCACCACCCGGCCCACCATCAGCGAATGCTCGGTGCCGCAGTACTCGGCGCAGAACAAATGGTACTCGCCCGGCTGGGTGGCCTCGAACCACAACGAGGTGTAGCGCCCCGGCAGCACGTCCTGCTTCACCCGAAAAGCGGGAATGTAGAAGCTGTGAATGACGTCCTGCGAGGTCATGATCAGCCGCACTGGACGGTTGATCGGCACGTGCAACTCGTTGTTCTCCCGTTTGCCATTGGGGTGTTGCGCGTGCCACATCCACTGCTTGCCGATCACATACACCTCAAGTGTCTGTTTCGGGGGGGTGCGAATGTGCACGTACAGGAAGGCGCCCCAGAAGAACACGCCCATCACCAGCAGCAGCGGTATGCCCGACCAGGTCAATTCGAGGGCCAGGTTGGAGTGGACCTGGTTCAGGCGGTCCACCGCTTTATTGCTGCGATGGTAGCGCACCATCAGAAAGAGAATGACGAAGGGCAGGACGCCGCCAAAGAGCAGGCTCAGGCCGACCAGCGCCCAGTAGAGGGCGTCAACCTGACCGGCGAAGGTTGATGCCTGATCGGGGAACAGAGGAAAGTTGCGCATACAGCATCCTATCCGGGGCGTCAGGCGCCCGCCATCCCGTCAATGGGTCTTACCCCGAAGCAGCCACGGGCCCGGGCGGCGCGCCAGGCGCGCCGGGGCGGCCCGAACCGCGACTCAGCAGGTACAACGATGCCAGCAGAATGATGACCGTGAGGATGCCACCCACCCGCACCAGGGTCAGCACCAGGCCGGTATACGTGCCGGTCGCCGGGTCGAACTGGTAGCACAGCAGGAGCAACTGGTCCACCGGCGTGCCGATTTTGTTGCCCGAAGCCTCAACGATCCCCAGGCGCACATCGCTGGGGTTGAACTCGATGCCGTAGAAGTAGCGCGCCAGGCGTCCCTCGGGCGTGAGCACCAGGATGCCCGCGGCATGGGCGTACTGGTCAATCCGTTCGTCGTAGAAGTACTTGAAGCCCACCGCCTCGGCCAGGCCGGTGATGCTATCCTGCGGGCCGGTGAGGAAGTGCCAGCCGGCCTTGCCTTCGGGCCGGTTGTAGCGCGAGACCACCGCCGCGCGGGTGTTGGCCGCGTTCATCGGCGTCTCGCGGGGGTCAATGCTCACATTGACCACCCGGAAGTCGCTCCCCACCGTGAGCGGCACCTTGTTCAGCGCCTCGACCAGACCGTTGCGCACCAGCGAGCAGAGCATCGGGCATTCGTAGTAGCCCAGGGTGAGCACCACCGGCTGCGCGCCGAAGTAGTCGCCCAGGCGCACCGGGCGGCCCTCTTCGTCCACGAAGGACAGATCCAGGGGGACCTGCGCGCCGAGCCGTTGCTCGAAGGAGACGTTGGCCAGGGGATCCGGCCCGCTCTGCGCGGCCACCGCCCCCGGCGCCGCCAGGAGGACCATCAGCAGGAAACCAGACAACCAGCGCGCGATGACCATCGTTTATTCCTCAAAGGGACGCACGCCCTTCTCTAACAACAGTTCCATGGCCCGCTCGATCGGCACATGGGCGATCCCCTGGCGCTGGTTGACCCAGCCATACGACTCCAGGCGCTCGGTCGCCTCGCGCACGATCCGCTCGCCGTCCACGGTCGGATCGGCCTCGATCCGCGGCCCTGGCGGGGCCTGGGGCGAGTTCACATCAACCGCATGGCTGGCGTCGCGCACCTGCGCGCCAGGGATCGAGACCAGCACCACTCCCAGCAGGTAGGCGAAGATCAGCAACCCGAACACGGCGACAACAAAGAGCCAGATCGGGCGCGCCGAGCGAATATCGGCCAGTTCATAGCCCGCCGCCACGCTCTCTGCCGCGGCGCCCGGAGTTGCTTCGTGACCGTGATGTGCCATCGGTGGGTCCCTCTAGTGAGATTTTGGATTGCGGATTTTGGATGTGGAGCCTATGCGGATAACCTGGTTTTCCGATCCCTTTTCTAAGAGGGCGTAGCCCTCCCGGTCCCTTTCCTCAAGGAGGGGCGTGGGGAAACCGGGTTTCCCCACCTTCGTACAGGAGTCATTCGGATAGGCTCTTGCCGGTCTTTTCCTTGATCCGCATCAGCGATGACAGACATAACAGTTGGTCAGGCGCCCGTCGGTGGGGATCTGGTACGCTTCCACCAGTTGCACCCGCTCTTCCAGCGGCAGCGAGAGCGGATCGAAGGCCATATTGAAGACCTCGTCGCGGGGGCGCACGTTGTCCTCGGGGTTGCGGTGGCAGCCCAGGCACCAGCCCATGAACAGCGGCTGGGACTTGGCGGCCAGGTGCTGCTGATCAATGCGCCCGTGGCACGAAGCGCAGCCAATGCCCTTGGCAACGTGGACGCTGTGGTTGAAGTAGACAAAATCGGGCAGGTCGTAGATCCGCCGCCAGAGAATGGGGTCACCGGTGCGGTAGCTGTCGCGCACCGGCTGCAGCAGGGGGCTGTTCGTCCAAACCTGCGAGTGGCACGACATACACGTATCCGTCGAGGGGAAGCCAGCGTGGGCGGCACGCTCGACCGTCGCGTGGCAGTAGCGGCAATCGATCTTCAACTGGTCCACGTGGTGCTTATGGCTGAACGGCACCGGCTGGGCCTTGGGCACGCCTACATCCGTGTACCAGGGCGAGAGGTACAGCCCGACCAGGGCGGCCACGGTCGCGCCGATCAGCGCCACCAGGCCGATGATGCTCACCCAGACGAACGCGTTGGCGTTCCGCGGGAAGATCTGTGCAGACATGGGCTAACTCTCTAGATTGCGGATTTTGGATTTGCGATTTTGGATTGCCGATTGGCGGCGACTTAGGTTGGATGCGGCTGGCTCCGAAGGCCCTGGCTCTACCGCGCCCCCAACTGTTGCCGTTCTTCGGCGGTCAGATCGTTTGCATCCGCGTGCTGGCTCAACTGCAGCGCCCGCACGTAGGCGGCCACGGCCCAGCGATCCTCGGGCGGGATCCGGGCGGCGTAGCTGTACATGCGGTTGATGCCGTTGGTGATCACGTCGAAGAAGTAGCCGATCGCCACGGTGCGCAGCCGGTCCTGATGCAGGCTGGGCACCTGCAGAGGGCCGCGGTAGGCGATGACGCCGTTGCCGTCGCCGGCCAGGCCGTGGCAGGGCGCGCAGTAGGCGTTGTAGCGCGTGCGCCCGCGCTCCAGCAACTCGGCGGTCAGTTCCACCGGCAGTTCAGTGGCCAGTTCGCCGTTCACCTTGCCAGTCAGCAGCGGCGATTCGGGGTCGAAGCTGCCCATCGCCACGGTGTTCTCTACCGGCGGGCGCATGGCCCGCTGGTCGC
>JAOACN010000019.1 GCA_026417815.1 Chloroflexaceae bacterium
TCCGTGGCCAGCGCCCCGTGATGCGCGGGCGCCCCGCCCCGGGGGTGTTGACGCGGTGCATGCGCCGCAGGGCGCGCCCGGCCTGGCGCCCCGCGCCACGGAGCAGGTGCGGTTCGTCCAGCGCCGCCGCGGGGACCCCCGGCACGAACGTTTCCAGGGTGTAGGCAAAGGGCACCAGCGTGCACGACAGGTCACGCTGAATAAGCCGCGCCGCGGGCAGGTTCTGGGCGCTCATCATGCGCAGAAAGAAGACGTGCGCCGCCAGGTCGTCCTCGGGAGCGATACGCAGGATCAGATGCTCGTTGAGCGTCGAGACGCGCACCAGGACGTGCTGCTCGGTCTGCCTGTAGAGGGTCACAGCGGTGGGGCGCAGGTTCAGCGCGCGCACGATCAGCGCGGTATGCTCGCCCAGGTGGGCCAGCAAGCGGCGCCAGGCATCGCTCATGCCTTCGCTGACCGGGGGGATGGCGTGGTTGAGGTGGGTGTAATCCATTGGTTCTGAGGTGAAAATAGTCGGTTAAAGGAATGTGGGGAAACCGGGTTTCCCCACGTCCCTGCCCGCCGGGCATAGCAAGAACCTGCGTCTCCCCCCTCACCGCGGCGCCACGTCGGGCAAAACGAAGCGCAACACGCGATTGGTGGCGCGATCGGTCACCCATACCGCTCCCTCGGCGTCCACCGCCAGGCCGCTCGGGCTGGTCAGAGCGACGAGGTCGTTGCTCTGGCCGCTCCAGCGCAGCAGCGGATCGCCCCGCAGGTTGAACGAGACCACCTGGCTCCGGCCGGGCACGCTGACGAAGACCGTGCCATCGGGGCCGGCAGTAAGCGCGGGATCGTCGTAGGTGTTCGGGCGCCAGCCAGCCACCTGCCAGGTGACGATGGGGATGGGACCCACCCGTCCGGCGCCGTCAGGGGCGAAAACCTGCACCCGGCTGTTCCAGGTGTCGGCGACGTAGAGATTGCCCTGCGCGTCCACGGCCAGGCTGGCCGGCTCGTTGAACTGGCCCGGCTCGGCGCCGGCCGAACCGAACTGGTAGAGGAACGTCCCGTTGCTGTCGGTCACGATAATGCGGCGGTTGCCCGTATCGGCGATGTAGACGTTGCCCCGGGCATCCACCGCCACGCCCCGCGGCCCGAACAGCCCCAGGGGGGTGGCGGCGTTCCGCTCCGGGTCGCCCTCGGTAATCGTCGCGCGCCGGCCATCGCCCAGGTCCTGATCGCCACTGCCCCAGGCGGCGACGGCCCGGCCCTCGGGATCGTACTTCACGATGCGGGCGTTCCAGGTATCGGCCACATACAGGTTCCCCTCGGTGTCAAGGGCCAGCCCGCGAGGCTCGTACAGTTCCCCCAGGGCCGCGCCCTGCCCCCCGAGGCTGCGGATCAAGCGTCCGTCGGGGTCGTAGACGTGAATGCGGTGGCCGCCAGTGTCGGCGACGTAGAGGTTGCCCTGTGCGTCCACCGCCACGCCCGTCGGCTGGCCGCCTCCGGCGGGCAGGGCCACCCCCTGCCGGGCCACCAGACGCAGATCGGGCGAAGCCGGCGCCGCCGCCGTCGTCCCCGCGCCGCCGGCCACCAGGTCGCCGCGGACCCAGACCTCCATCTCCCGGGCGCCGGGCACCAGGGGGTAGGGCAACTCGCGGTGAAAGACGTAGCGGCCCAGCCAGTTCCAGTTCTCAACCCGGAACGGCCAGAGAAGCGGGGCATACGGGCCGTGCACCTCCGCCGAAATATCGCGCCCGCAACCGCCCGAGCCGCCGGCCCCCGGAGGCTTCAACAACTGCTCCACCGGCGTCCACGTGCTGTAGTAGAAGCGTTTGTACCCGGGGCTGTTGGGTGAACACTTGTCGCCTTCGGGAAACCACCAGTTAAACACCCCCACCGGGCCGTAGGGTTGCACATACGACCCGCGCAGCGCCTCGCGCACCGCTTCGGTCACGTGGGGGCGGTAGAGCAGCACCACGGGGGCCAGGGCGGTGGAGCCATCGGGCATGGAGACCACGAACGTTTGCGGGCCGGGATCGGTCTGAAAGCGGTCGCGTTTGGTCCAGGCCAGGTTCTTGAAATCGCGGAAGTACCATTGCAACGGCCAGGCCAGGGACCCCTCGCCGCTGTCGTCGCCGCTGTCAATGAACACCGGCATGCTCAGACCGCCGGTCTGGTCCTGGGGGGTGCGATTGCCGCGGGTCAGGTTAATCGCCATTTCGCGAATATCGGCCACGTAACGGGGCACCTCGGGGGCGGTCTGGGTGTAGATCAGCGGTTCGATGGGGGTATCGGGATGGTGATAGACCACCATCCAGGTGGCCCGCACGGTGTAGGCGCCGATGCCGAGGGCCAGGGTCAGAGCGACCAGGGCAACGACGAGCCGCATGCCGAGGAGGTTGGCCAGGGTCAGCAGGGCGTACACCAGGCCCCCGGCGATGAAGAGTGGCACCAGGCCCTGCAACAGATTGCGCTGCCACTCCTGGCCCTGGGCGCCGGCCCCCATGCGCCAGAGCGCCACGCCGACGGCGACGGCGGCAAGGGCGGTGACCAGGGGCACGAGGCCCAGCAGCGGGTTCAGTCTGGTATTGCCCGCGGGCGGATCACTCGTCTCGGCGGGTGCGGCGCGCCCCTCGCGCTCAACGACATCGAGCAGGCGGGCGATCACCCAGGCGGCCAGCAGAGCGCCCGGCAGGGCCATGTGCACCACCAGCCAGGGCATCTTCTCGCCGGCCCAGGAAAAGATGATCAGCGCCGTCCAGAACCAGAACACGGTGAGCAGCGGATAGAGGCCCCAGGGCCGCAATGTGCCGGGCATCACCGGCACGCCGGTCGGCGAGGGTTCCTCCGCCGCCCGGGCGTCCTCGCCTGCCTCTGGCGCGTCGCCGCCGGTCGCGGCAGCAACGGCGCGCTGGCGGGCCAGGAAGCGCCGCGCCCTGGCGACGATGGGCGCACCGGTCGGCGCGGGGTCCTCCGGCGCCTGCGTCTCGTCGCCCGCCGCATCGCCGCCGGTTGCGGCGGGGACAGCGCGCCAGACGGCCAGGAAGCGCCGCGCCACGGCGACCATCAACGCCAGCACCACCCCGATGGCCGCCAGCACCGCCAGCGGCTCGTACAGCGGCAACAGCATCAGGTAGTAGTACCAGGGCTGATCCCCGCGGGCATACTCCTGCTGGCTGCCGAGCCAGTAGGCCAGGCCGGCGTAGAGCCCGTCGAAGGCCCCGCGCATGTGGGCGAAAAACGAGGAGTAGAGCACCAGATAGATGCCGCCCAGAATGGCCAGGGCGATCCACAGCGTCGCGCGTTGCTCGCTCCACAACGCCCGCAGGCGCGGCACCAGGACCGGCGCGGGATCCCACAACTGCTGGCAGAGCCAGGCCAGGAGGAAGGCCGAGGCCACCAGAAAGGCTTTTTCCCCGAAGTACAGCCCCTGGCCCACCGGGATGCGCGGATTCACCAGCATCAGCAGCACGGCAATGCCGATGACGGCGATCAGGAACCAGTTGAGGTAGCGGGCGAAGCGGCTCTCGGCGAGCAGGCGCATCAGCACGAAGACGCCGAAGATGAACAGCAGAATGTAGTACAACTCGTGGGTGGCGATGGCCAGGGCCACCGCCGCGGCGGTCAGGTACAGCCAGCCGGGGCGCCCGCTGTCGAGCCAGCGCAGCGCCCCGACGAACATCCACACCTCCCAGAGCACCATCAGGCCGTCGTGGCGCGCGAAACGGGTGTAGTAGAGCAGCGAGGGCGAGAAGGCCAGCAGCGCCGCCGCCACCAGCACCCCGCGGCGCCCCAGGTAGGGTCGCAGCCACCAGGTCGAGGTGACCATCAGAATGCCGGCTATGGCCATCGGCAGACGCGCCTGGGCATCGCCGTCGCCGAAGAGAAAGTAGGCCAGGGCGGTGAAATAGTACAACGACGGCCCGTGGTAGACCGGGTCGTAACAGTACGTTGGCGCGCTCACCCCGCCCCAGCAGTTGAAGCCGCCCGCGCCCGTATACAGGCGCCAGCTCGACCAGGCGTGGATGCTCTCGTCGTGGTGCAGCGCCATGACGCCCAGGCCCCAGAGATGGGTAATGATGCTGGCAAGGACGATCAGAGCGAATACCACTGTCTCCCAGGTGAGCCAGGCAAGGCCGACCGGGCGGCTGAGCATCCGCGGTTGCGCGGGCTGGTTAAGCGTCTCGAGTGCCATGCTGTGCGTATCTATTGGCGAGAGCATTATGGCGCTTCGCGCTCGTGAGACCTCTTATCGGGTATGGGGAAACCCGGTTTCCCCACCCCTCTGGGGGCAACCCCGAGGGTTGCGTTACGGTGTCTGCCCGGCGGGCAGTGGGGAAACCTGGTTTCCCCACACCGCTCCAACCCGACCCTGCGCGCAATCCGGAGGGTTGCGTTACCGTCTCTGCCTGGCGGACAGTGGGGAAACCCGGTTTCCCCACCCCTCTGCGGGCAACCCCGAGGGTTGCGCCAGCGTTCAGGGCCGCCTGCCACCCAACTCGCCCCCGAAGCCGGGCCCGATCTGATCGGCAAGCTCGGGGCGCACGGCGACAATCACATCGGTCGAACCCAGCCGCTCGCCGAGATCGCGAAACATCAGAAAGCGCCACCAGCGTTCGCCCACGCCGCGATCGAAGGGTGCGCGCAGGGCCTGGCCGAGCAGCGACACCTGCTCCAGCGGCGCCTCGCGCCAGCCCGGCCCCAGCCGGTAGACGTGATCCTCGGGAAACCACCAGCGCAGCGGGTAACGCTGGATCGCGAAGCCCTCCAGGTAACGGCGGTTCTCCGGATACCGGTCGTAGTTCTCCTGGAGCAGCAGCACGGCCATGATACGCGCGTCGGGCGGCCCCAGCAACTGCCCGCCGATGCGCTCGGCGGCGCTAAAATCGCGCAGGTACCAGCTCCAGATGGTCTCGTTATCGTAGATAATCGGCAGGGCCAACCCCCGTCCGCGGCGGATGGAGGCCTCTTCCAGCCGGCGCACGACGCGCAGCATATCGGGCGAGGTCTGGGTATAGACCATGGCTTCGACCGGCACGTCGCCATTGATATAGGCCAGGCGTATGGCCGAACGCAAGGTGTAGAGGCCCACGGCGATCCCCAGGCAGGCGGCGAGCAGGGTCACGGCGTGTCCGGGCCCCCAGCGCAGGGCGGCGCCCGTGGTCAGCAGCGCGATCAGCCCCAGCGCCGCCACTGGCACCACCCAGGGCGGCAGCACCGACTTTTCACCGAAGGCCACGATGGCCGTCAGCAGCACGAAGCTCAAGCCGACGATAATCGCGAAGAGGGTGGCGTAGATCGCCCAGGCGGCGCGACCGGAGGCGCGGGCCAGGGCCGCATCCTCGGCGGCCAGTTCGGCCTCTTCGATGGCGCGCCGGCGGTTCCAGATCAGCCGCTGCGCGCCCCAGGCCGCCAGCAAGGTCAACGGCACACTGATGTGGAGGGTGAGCCAGGGCATTTTCTCGCCGGCCCAGGTATAGATGCCCAGGGCGGCCAGCGCCCACCAGGCCAGCAGATAGACGCCGGAGCCGGCTTCAGTTCCAGGACGCGCCGGCCCGTCTGCCGCGGCGTCCGGCGCTTGCCCGGACCGGCGCGCCGCCCGCAGAGCATCCCGCGCCGCCAGCGCCAGGGCCGCGCCGCCAAAGATCAGCAACAGCGGTTCGTACACCCCAAGCAAAAAGAAGTAGTAGTGTCCCGGCTGTCCGCCCCGCTCGACATTGTGTTGCGCGAGCCAGTAGAGCAGCGATCCGCTCACGCCGCTGATCACGCCGATGATGTTGGTGAAGAAGGCGGTGAAGAACACCGTGTAGATGCCCAGCACGATCAGCAGGGCCACCAGCCAGCGCCGCCCGGCGCCGAGGCTGGCGAAAACCTCCGCCGCCGGATCGCCGCGCTCCCGGGCGACCTGCCAGGGGGTGCGCCCATCCGGGCCGGGGCGCCGCCAGATCAGGTAGACCAGCGCCGCCAGGACGCCGAGGGTCAGCCCAATGGCCAGCAACACCGCCGGATGGCGGAAGAACTGCCAGAGATCGCGCAGGTACAGGCCCAGATTGGCGAAGAGGCCGCGTCCGCCGTCGTCATCGGCGCGATTGCGCACCCGCAGCGCGTAGCCGTTATCCTCGGTCTCCAGCGGCGGCCAGCCAAACCAGCCCGGCCGCTCAACGATCAACTCGCCCGTCTGCGGATCGCGCATGGCGTGGTGCGCGCCGTCCACCTGCGCGTGACCTGGCATGACAAAGATCAGCGCGGCGACCGCCACCCCGAGCAGGCCCGCCAGAACGATGCCCGGGCGGTACACCCGCCACAGAAAGGCCGCCGCCAGGGGCGCGGCCATGATCAGGAAGAAGAGGTAGGTCGTCTCCTGGTTCACCAGCATGAAGGCGAAGGCGCCCGCGCCCACGAAGAGCCAGCGTGGGCGGCGCGTGGCCACGTAGCGCACAATCGCGGCGAAGACCAGCACTTCGCACAGCACCGAGTAGATGTCGTGGCGGAAGAAGCGCCCGACATACAGGGCCACCGGCGAAATCAGGAGATAGACGGCGGCGATCAGCGCCGCGGGGCGCCCGAGGGTCTGGCGGAGGAGGTAGGGTGAGAGCGTGAGGGCCGTGCCGGCAAGGGCCGGCCCCAGACGGGCCACGAAGTCGGTATCGCCGAAGAGGAAGTAGAGCGCCGCTCCGAGGTAGTAAAGCAGCGGACCATGGAGCAGGGGGTCGTGGATGTAGCCGCGGCCCACCAGCAGGTACCACGAGTACGCCGCATGGAGCGTCTCATCGTGGTGCAGGGCCCGGTCGCCAAGCGCCCAGAGATGGGCCAGCAGGGCCACCGCCCCGAGGGC
>JAOACN010000037.1 GCA_026417815.1 Chloroflexaceae bacterium
CAACGAGACTGCGTCTCGCCGGGGGTTGCGGGGGCCCGCGGCCCGCGCCGCGCCGGACCGGGTCGTTCGGAGGGGAAGCTTCTCCGAGCCTCGCCTCTTACGGAGGTTTCGGGCCCATCCGAATAACTCCCGTAGGAGGGTGGGGAAACCGGGTTTCCCCACCCCCCAGGAGGGGCCAGGAGGGCTACGCCCCCTAGCAAAGAGATCGGATAACCAGGTTATCCGGCCAGGCTCTAACCAGCCGGAGCCGGTTGCTTCACCAGCGCCGTCTGCACGACCGGCTGCGGTGGGGCCTTCTGGCTGCTGGCGCGCTCGGCCAGCACCACCAGCGAGCGGGGCTGGATCTGGTAGATCTCGCTGCTCGGCACGCGCCCGTGGTTCAACTCCAGATCGGCCGTGTCAACCAGCACCTCCCAGAGCGGGTCATCGGGCCAGTCGGGGAGGATGAAGGCTATCGGCTCGTGACCGGCGTTGAAAAGGATCAGAAAGACCTCATCGCGGATCGGCGCTCCCCGCTCGTCCTGCTCACGCATCACGCGGCCATTGAGCAGCAACCCGAAGCAGCGCAATTCGGGGTTGTTCCATAGCGCGGGCCCGATCTCCTGCCCGTCAGGACTGAGCCACTCCACGTCGTACTCAACCCCGACCGGGGTCAGCGGACCCTGGAAGAAGTTGCGCCGATGCAGCATCGGATGCCGCTGCCGCAGGGCGATCATGCTCCGCGTAAAGGCCAGCAGGTGATCAGCCTCCGGATCGGGTGACCAGTCAATCCACGACAGGCTGTTGTCCTGGCAGTAGGCGTTATTGTTGCCCTGCTGGGTACGCCCCCGCTCGTCGCCCGCCAGCAGCATGGGCGTGCCCTGGGAGAGGAAGAGGGTTGCCAGAAAGTTGCGCATCTGCCGCAAACGCAACTCGCGGATGGCCGGATCGTCCGTCGGTCCCTCGACGCCGCAGTTCCACGAGTTGTTGTGCTCGTCCCCGTCGCGGTTGTCCTCGCCGTTGGCCTCGTTGTGCTTCGCGTTGTAACTTACCAGATCGCGCAGGGTGAAGCCATCGTGCGAGGTCACGAAGTTGATGCTGTGGTAGGGCCGGCGACCGTTGTGCCGGTACAGATCCATCGATCCCATGATCCGCGATGCGAACTCGGCGGCCTGACCGGCGTCTCCCTTCCAGAACTTGCGCACGTTGTCGCGATAACGACCGTTCCACTCCGCCCAGGGCGAGGGAAAGCGCCCCACCCAGTAGCCATCCGGGCCAAGATCCCACGGTTCGGCGATCAGCTTGACCTGGCAGAGCACCGGGTCCTGCTTGATCATATCGAAAAAGGCGCTGGGGCGGTCTCCTTCGTAGACCCCGCGGACGAGCGTGCGGGCCAGGTCAAAGCGGAAACCATCAACGTGCATTTCCTGTACCCAGTAGCGTAGGCTGTCCATCACCAGTTGCAACACACGCGGGTAGGTGGTGTTCAGACTGTTGCCGGTACCGGTGTAGTCGAGGTAGTAGCGCGGGTTGTCGGGCACGAGCCGGTAGTAGGCGGCGTTGTCGATCCCCCGAAAGCACAGCGTTGGCCCAAGTTGATTGCCCTCAGCGGTGTGGTTGTACACCACGTCGAGGATCACCTCGATGCCCGCGGCGTGCAGGTTCTTGACCATCTGCTTGAACTCGTTGACCTGCGCGCCCGGCTCGTTCACACTGGCGTAGCGTGGATCGGGCGCGAAGTAGCCCAGCGTCTGGTACCCCCAGTAGTTGACCAGGCCCCTGTCGATCAGGTGCTGATCATCAATGAAATGATGCACCGGCAGCAGTTCGACCGCGGTCACACCCAGGTGTTGCAAATAGGCGATTACCGGCTCGGCGCCCAGAGCGGCGTAGGTGCCCTGGAGTTCAGGCGGCACGTCGGGGTGGCAGCGCGTAAAACCCTTGACGTGCAGCTCGTAGATCACCGATTCGTGCAGGGGAGTATTGGGGCGCCGCTCGTGCTCCCAGTCGAAGCGCGGGTCAATCACCACCGAGCGCAGGGTGTAGGGGGCGCTGTCGCGTTTGCCGATGGTCAGATCGGTGTAGGGGCTGCCGATGCGGTAGCCGTAGAGCGCGTTGTCCCAGCTCAGACGCCCGTGGAGCGCGCGGGCGTAGGGGTCCATCAGCAATTTGTGGGGATTGAAGCGGTGCCCGTGCGACGGGTTGTAGGGACCATACACCCGATAGCCGTACAACTGCCCTGGTCTCAGGCCCGGCACATAGCCGTGCCAGACGTCCTCGCTGCGTTCTGGCAGCGCCAGGCGCTCCGTTTCACGCTGAGCGGTCGGGCCGTCGAAGAGGCACAACTCGACCCGCGTAGCGTGGGCCGAGAACAGGGCGAAGTTCACCCCCCGTCCATCCCAGGTGGCCCCCAGGGGGTATGGCTTACCGGGCCAGATTGCAGACATGCTCCGCTCCGTTCAGGGGAACATAGACGATCGCAGAGGATGGGGAACCAGGTTTCCCCACGCCC
>JAOACN010000038.1 GCA_026417815.1 Chloroflexaceae bacterium
CGGCGATATCCCCCACTCCGGGGCAGATACCCACGTGTTCCTCAGCCGTGCGCCACGCAGCGGCGCAAGCGCCCTGCGTTCGACTTGCATGCATTAGGCACGCCGCCAGCGTTCGTCCTGAGCCAGGATCAAACTCTGCGTTGAAATCATTGCCGTACCGACACCCGCATAATGCGGGCGCCGGACGGACGGGCACGCACGTGACCACACTCGTCTGGTAAGGTGCATGGGATGGGAAACGCAGCGAACAAAAAACTAGCGTCACCTCTGGTGACCCTAGTCGGGAGGACGACGACGTTGTCCAGACCCGAATGTTTACACTGCTCAGTCTACCTCCGTGCTGGAGTGAGACCGGGATCCGCATCCCGATAATAAGTATATTCCAGTCAACGGTGTATGTCAAGGTGTGCTATTATGATGCAAACTGGAAGGCTGCGCCACCGTTCCATTCCCCGGCGGGCCGGGGAATGGAGAAATCCCCCTTGTGCCTGGAAGAGGTTGTCATGCTCCGCTTGCGGTTTGCTACGTTCGCGTGGGCCAATGTCGCCTACAATTTGCTGGTCATTCTGTGGGGCGCGTTCGTGCGCGCCACCGGCTCCGGCGCGGGCTGTGGCGATCACTGGCCCCTGTGCGATGGTCAGGTCATTCCGCGCGCGCCAAGCACCGAGATGCTGATCGAGTTCACCCACCGGCTGACCAGCGGTGTGGCGCTGCTGGGTGCGGTGGGGTTGCTGGTGTGGGCCTTCCGGGCCTACGAGCGCGGGCACCGCGTCCGGCGGGGGGCGCTGGCGGTCATGATCTTCATGCTGCTCGAAGCCCTTCTCGGGGCCGGGTTGGTGCTCTTCGAACTGGTCGCTCACAACGCCTCGGCCAGCCGCGCCCTGGCGATGGCCCTGCACCTGGTGAATACGTTCTTGCTCCTGGGGGGATTGACCCTGACGGCCTGGTGGGCCTCCGGGGGCGCGCCGGTCAGCCTGCGGGGGCATGGCCGGTTGCCCTGGCTGCTGGGGGCGGGTCTGGTGGGCACGGCGCTGGTCGGCTCCAGCGGAGCGGTGACCGCCCTCGGGGATACGCTGCTGCAGCACGGCGTGCTGCCCGGAGGACTCGACCAGCCCCTCGGCGCCGCGACGCATCCGCTGGTGCAGATGCGCATTATTCACCCCATTATCGGCACACTGGTTGGCATCTACACCCTCTTCCTGGCCCAGGCCGTTACCGCGCGGCGCCCCGAGCCGCTGGCCCGCAGCTTCGCCTGGGGCCTGGTCGGGTTGTTTTTCCTCCAGATCCTCATCGGCGGCCTCAACGTCACCCTCAAGGCGCCGGTCTGGATGCAACTGGTGCACCTGCTGATGGCCGATGCCACCTGGATCTGCCTGGTGTTGTTGAGCGCCGTCGCCCTCGCCGTGCCCGAAGAAAGGACCGCGCCCACGCCATTGCCCCGGCCCGGCCCCGCCACTGTCCGCCCGTAGCACCTGTCCGGACAAGTTATGCCCTTCCCCGGGAGGGCCTGGTCCTCCCCGATTCTGAACCCTCCCGGTTGCGCTACTGGAACGGGCAGGGTCGTAGGGAAACCGGGTGTTCCCAATCTCGGTGCGCGCAGCGAAGCCGCAAGCAACCTGCGGTATAATGATTATTGTGGCAATTGTCACATATTACGGCTGCGCACTGAGAGGCATGCAATGAAAATTGTGCGGAGGTTGCTGCAGGAGAAGACCAAGGGCGTCTGGAGCATCGCCCCGGATCGGACGGTCGAAGAGGGGGTGCGCGTGATGGCGGAGCACGACGTCGGCGCGTTGCTGGTGGTTGTGCAGGGGCGTCTGGTGGGCATCGTAACCGAGCGTGACGTGGTGCGCAAGGTGGTGCTTCCCGGGCGCAACCCGGCCACGACACCCATCGCCGAGATTATGACCGAGCGGGTGCTCTACGTGCGTCCCGACCAGACGGTCGAGGAGTGTATGGCGCTGATGACCGACAAGCATCTACGGCACCTGCCGGTGCTCGAAGATGGCCGTATTCTCGGCATCGTCTCCATTCGTGACGTGGTGGCCGATCTGATCGCCGAGAAGAGTTTTATCATCGAGCAACTCGAGAACTACATCTACGATATTCCTCCCTATAGCCGCGTCTGAGGCTCGCCTGGCAATAGGCGGAGCGCGCTTCTGGCGCCGTGGCCCCCCGGCGAGGGTCTTCACCCCTTGCCGATGAACAAACTGTCATTGTTCGGCGGGCTCACCGTTGCACACACTTCACTGACCCGTTGTACCATGGTCTCGATCCATCGCCTCCTGGCAGCGTAGCCAGGTGAACCATGGTGTAAAGGTACCCGCGTCATGTTGCGCCGGGTCGCTAATGGATGCTAGGATCACGGTTGGCTGCCTGCCGCGCCTTGTTCCGCGTTGCGCCATCATCGCCAGGGAGCATATCGTGAAGCTCGAAGGTTCGCTTGCCACGTTCCCGCTGCGGGAATTGATTGACATGGTCATCTTTAGCTCGGTCACCGGGGTGTTGAACATCTACGGATCGGGGACGGCCGGGCATCTCTTTTTTCGCGACGGGACGTTGTACCACGCCGAGCGCGGATCGGCTCGCGGGATGGACGCGCTGGCCGAATTGCTGGCGGTTGATGAGGCCCTCTTCAGTTTCGTCACCGACATCGTGTCGGCAGAGGAGTCGCTCTGGGGCGCCCCTGACTACTATCTGCCGAGCGCCGAACGCGCCGCGACACGGTGGCGCGAGATACGCGCCTATGTGCCCGATCTTGAGCGGGTGCCGCGTCTGCTGGTTGCGCGGGAGTGGATCGAGCGTCACGTTAATCCGGCCCACCATCCGTTGCTCGCCGCCGTTGATGGGCGCGTAACGCTCCGCGACATCGCCGCCCGTCTATCCTGGGCAGCGATCGATGTGGCCGAGATCGCCGCCCAGCTAAGCCTCGACGGGGTGATCGAACTGGTCACCGTCCCTGCCGAACCGCCTGCCCCGGCGCCGCCAGCGCAAGGAACAGGGCTGTTTGATAGACTCCTCAACCCCCATTCTTCCGCACAAACCTCTTCCCAGACTGACCCTCCTCCTGCCGAGCCACCGGCACGGTCGTACCGATCGGTCGAAGATGCGGTCCTGCGCCTGCTCCGCGAGTCCGGGTAAGCGTCTGTCCCCATCGCTCCGTCGCGAGGGTCGGGATGGTGGTATCCTCCCAGGAACGCTCGTTTCTCGGTCGTGCGGAGGAGGGAAAACCGGGTTTCCCCACCAGGGGGGCCGGGAGGGCCATGTCCTCCCAGAAATGTTCTTCCCCGCGCCCCTGACAGCCGCTCCGCACCCCGCCGCGGGAGACGGACGTTGCTCAAGTCCTGCTCTTCGGGAACCATGGCTTGCCGCCGGGCCAGCGGGCGTGCTACTATAGAGCCGGTTAGAGGCGGCGCCGGGCTTGCCCGGGCGCCTGTGGCCGGCAAGGCGGCGTTGCAGCAGGAGCAGGCCCGCTATGTTGAACTGGCTGCGCAGACTGCTGGAGCTTGATGCCGAGGCGGCGATTGACCTCGGCCCCGAGGAGAAGATCCTCTTCGTGATCGGGCGTCACTGGATCGTCCTGCTCACCCGGATGATCCTGCCCCTGATGGCGCTGGTATTCTTTGGCGGCCTGGTGCTGTATCGCGCCGCTGGTGGCACCTTCCTGGTGTACGAGACTGGCTCGCCCATTGGCCTTGATGCGTTGAACTGGCTGCTGGCCTTTGTTGCCGGCGGCCTGCTGTTTGTCTGGCTGTTACTGTACGTGCGTGGTCCCAAGACGCGGGGGCCGCGCCGGGTGTTGTTGCTGGCCGCTGGCGCCGTGCTGCTGCTTCTCTACTATCGCTTTACCGGCGGTCGCATCTTCGCCATCGAGCCGGAACTGGCGCTGGCCCAGCGTACCGACGTGTGGAACATTCTTCTCATTATTCTGGCGCTCGCCAGCGTCTTCATGCTGCTCTTTACGTTCTATGACTGGCTGAACGACGAATTGATCCTCACCAGTCAACGGGTGGTCTTCGACAACGACCAGGTGTTCATTCCACGCCTGATCGAACAGCGGGTCCAGCAGCAGATCTTTCTCGAAGATGTGCAGGATGTGAATGCGAAAACCGCCACCTATCCTCAGCATATCCTGAATTACGGCACAATCATCGTGAAGTCGGCGCGCTTTGGGGGGAACATTGTCTTTGAGTCGGCCAGCCAGCCAATGGAGATGCAACGGCAGATTATGGATCAGGTGCGCGCCCTGCGGAAGCGCCTGACCGTCGCCGATTACCAGCGCATGATCGATGAGCGCATCTACGGCAGGAAGGTGTCGCCCGGCAAGACAACCACGGTGATCAAACAGACCCGCCCGGCGCGCTGGCTCAGCACCCTCTTCCCTGAGAACCCCGAGGTTGATGAGAAGACCTCGACGATCACCTGGCGGCCCCACTGGCTCTTTATGCTCCAGGCCCAGATTGGCCCGACGTTACTGCTGGCGCTGGGGTTGTTCGTTGTCGCCCTGGCCAACAGTTACCTGGAACTGGAGGCGGGCTGGATCCTCCTGGCAACCTTCCTGGTCGTGGTCGCCTACGTGCTCTGGGCGGCTTGGGAGTTTGAGGATTACCGGAACGACAAGTACATTCTTGCCCCTACCAATGTCGTGGACATTGAAAAGAAGCCCTTTGGCCCGGAGGATCGGCGGCAGGCCAGCCTGGGGGCGATCACCAATGTGAGCTTTGAGACGACCTTTATCAGCAATCTGCTGGGGTATGGTGATGTGGTGCTGGAGACGGCGGGCGCTGGCGGCAAGTTTACGTTTTTGCGCGTGCCTCGCCCGAATCAGGTAGTCAGCACGATTAACGAGTATATCGTCAATTTCAAACGTGGTGAGCGGGAGAAGAGCCTCAACGATACGCTTGACCTGCTCGCGCAGTACCACAAGGCGCAGAAGCGCTACAACGAGATCAACCCCGGCTCGGCGTGAGGCCGGTCGCTTTTGCATGGAGCTGGCATTGACGTTCCGGCGCGCTCTCCTCTGGCTGCTCCTCATTGGCCTGTTCGTTGCCGGAACGCCCGCGCAGGCTCAGGTCCCGCCTTCCATCACCCTTGAGGCGCAGGCCGGCTATGATGGCGCTGGCGCGTACCGCGCCTTTTTCTGGTTCCCCGTTGCGGTTACGGTTACGAACGATGGCCGCGACAGCGTCGGAGTGCTCGCGTGGAGCGTACCCGGGGATGCCGCCGGTTCGTTTGAGTATGTCCTCGATCTGCCCCGGGGCGCCCGTAAGCGGGTGGTGCTCCCGGTGGTGCATAACGGCTTGCATAACCGTGCCCGGCTGACCCTGCGGATCGATGGCGAGCGGGTGGCGCAGGAGTCGATCCTGCTGAACCCGATTGGCACGGAGCGCCCGACCCTGGCGGTGATCAGTTCCGACGCCACGGTACTCAACAGCTTGCAGGCCGCTCGCTTCATCCCCGATGCCGGCACGGCGCTGGTGCGCCTCGATCCGGCCATGCTACCCGATGACGCGGCCCTGCTGGCCGGCCTGGACGCGATCTTCGTCCACGATCTGGCCACCGATGGCTTGAGTTCGGCCCAGCGTGAGGCGCTGCTGCTCTGGACGCGCCTGGGGGGCCAGCTGGTCATCGGTGGCGGGTTGCAGGCCGAGCGCACCCTGACGGGCCTGGCCGAGCTGTCACCTGTAGACGTGGGCGCCTTGCGGGCCGATGCGCCGGCCGAGGCGCTGGCCGATGTTGCCCGACGCCCCGACCTGGCCGAGGAACTGCCCCCGCTGACGGTGAACGAGGTGCGTCTGCGAGAGGGGGCGCGCCCCCTTGATGGGGCAGGTTTGCTCACTGCCCGAGTGGAAGGGGCCGGCCGGGTGATCTTCGCGGCCTTCGACCTGGCGGCCCTGCGCGTCTGGTCCGGCGAGGCGGCGCTCTGGGAACGGGCGCTGCAGATAGCGCCGCGGGCGTACATCGGCCCTTCCTTCCGCTGGCGGGGGGATAATCTGCTGCGGGATGCCCTGCAACGGGGCCTCGTCTGGCTGCCCTCGCCCTGGGCCGTGCTGGCGCTGATGGCAGCCTACATCGTGGTGATCGGTCCGCTGAACTTTTTGCTGTTGCGCCGGCTCCGACGCATCGAACTGGCCTGGATCACCACGCCGCTGATCGCGATTGTCGCGCTGGGGCTGACCTACGGCGGCAGTCTGGCCCTGCGTGGCCCGGAGGCCCGGGTGGTGCAGGTGGCGATCGTGCAGGGCTTTGAGGGGGCCTCGACGGGCCAGGCGACCGCGTTTTTCGGCATCTTTTCGCCCGGACGCCAGAACTACCGCCTCGATTTCGCCCCCGCGAGCCTGGTTACGCCCTCCAGTCTGGGCAGCTTCGAAGCCGACCCGCTGACGGTGCGCCACGAGGCAACGAGCAGCAGCGTCCCTGAGTTATTAATTGATGTCGGTTCATTCCGCACCGTGATGGTTGAACAGACGGTTGGCGATGTGCCGCAGGTGCAGAGCGACCTGCGGGTCGAAGGCGGGTTGCTGCGCGGGCAGGTGCGTCTCGGCGGGGCCGTGCCGCTGCGCGACGCGCAGATTGTCGCCGGGGCGGCGTCGAGTGCGATCGGCGATCTGACGCCGGGAACGGCGGCGCTCGTTGAACTGCGGCTCAACCAGCAGAACTTTCCCTTTGAGCCACTATCACGCGACTCCGACCTGGTCTACCGTAACCAGGTGCTGACCTCGCTGTTTGGCTTCGATCGATTCAGTCTGGGCAACCCATCCGGGCAGAGCCAGCAGGGCCATCCCGACGAGCGGGGCGTCTACCTGCTTGGCTGGATCGAGCGCCCGGCGCTGCCCATCAACGTCAATAACGACGGCGTCGGTCAACTCGGTGAGGCGCTGGTGATCATCAGGCTGAACCACAACGGAGCGCAGCCGTGACAGCGATTGTAGAGACCCGCGATCTGACCCGGCGCTACGGCGGCACGCTGGCGCTCAATCATCTGAACCTGACCATTCCGCAGGGGGCGATCTACGGTTTCATCGGGCCGAACGGGGCCGGCAAGACCACCACCATGCGCATTCTGACCACCCTGCTCGCGCCCAGCGACGGCGAGGCGCAGGTGGCGGGCCATTCGGTGCGGCGGGAGCCGGCGGCGGTGCGGCGGGTCGTTGGCTTCATGCCCGATTTCTTCGGGGTCTACGAGCGGATGACCGCGCAAGAGTACCTGGAGTTCTTCGCTGCGGCCTACGATGTGCCGGTCGAGCGACGCTCACGCTTGATCAGCGATCTGCTGGCCCTGGTCGAGTTGAGCCACAAGCGCGACGCCGACGTGATGGCTCTCTCGCGAGGTATGAAGCAGCGCCTGAGCCTGGCCCGCACGATGCTCCACGATCCACTGCTGCTCATCCTCGACGAACCGGCGAGCGGTCTCGATCCGCGGGCGCGGGTGGAGTTGCGCGAGTTGCTCAAAGAACTGCGGGTGATGGGCAAGACGATCATGATCAGTTCCCACATCCTTACCGAACTGGCTGAGATGTGCACCCATATCGGGATCATCGAGCGGGGCAACCTGCTGGCCTCGGGGGATGTGGCCACCATTATGCGCGAGATGCAGCCCCACCGCGTCTTCGAGGTGCGCCTGCTGGCCGCGAGCGAAGACAGTATGGCCGAGGCCCTGGCGACGGCCGCAGAACTCGTGCGCGGCGATGCCCACGTGATTGACGTGCGGGCCTTGCCCGAAGACGATCCCCCGCATCTACAGATCGATTTCGACGGTGACGACCGGGCGGTGAGCGAGTTGCTGGCCCGTTTGCTGGCCGGTGGGGTCCGGGGGACCCACTTTGCCGGGCAGGTGAGCAATCTCGAGGAGATCTTCCTGCGGGTGACCGGCGACTCGGACCACGGCGGCACGAGTTGACACGGCAGCGATCTCCTCGTCGTGGGCGCAACCCGGAGGGTTGCGCCCACGTTGCTTAACCCCCCTGCGGGCCGGGAGGTTAGGACACGTAACTGTTCACACCTGGGGTAACAAGCAGAGCCTGGGAGCGAGGGCGTCCCGCCCTCGAGGCCACAGCGAGGGCTGTAAGCCCTCGCTCCCAGGAGCAGTGTGAACGGTTGCGGGGACACCCGGTTTCCCTACGTTCCCCCAGGGGGCGATGGGGCTGCTGCGGCGCTGCCGCGGGCCGGGGGGTGGGGAAACCGGGTGTTCCCATCTCCCTCCAAGCGGCAATGGTCACCCGGGGCGGGCCTGGGAGGGGGCAGCCCTCCCGGAACCTCCCGCCGGGCCGGGGCGCGGTGGGGAAAAATACTTGAGATCTGAAGAATTTCTCCTCATGTGTGCCTCCATGGTAACAAATTTCTGGTATGCTATATGCAGAGTATGTGCAACAGCTAGACGAATATAGTGCAATGAGGAGTCAGACGCCGATGCCTCGCCGAAATCCTGCGGCGCCCTCTCCCGCGCCTGAGGCGCGCACGGACACTGCTGAACCGACGGTCCCCCTGGCCCCTTCCGACGATCCGCTGGCGGCGCTGCGCTACAGCCCGCCGCCGGAGATTGAGGCCGAGTTGATTGCCAGATTGCGTCTGGAGCATGGCTCGTCGGCCCGTTCGGAGGCCGAGGATGCCCTGCGGGCGATTGCCGCGGCCGATACGCGGCGCCTGCCGCCCCGGCTGCGCCCGAAGACCACCAAGCATAAGGGCATTACCCGCATTGACCATCCGGCCAAGCGCACCTTTGGCTACTTTGTGCGGGTTACCTGGAACAAGCAGCGACGCAGCAAGTTCTTCTCTGACTCGGTGTATGGTGATCGACTGGCGGCGTTGAGCGCAGCATTGGAGTGGCGCAACAAGGCCGAGCAAGAGCTGGGCAAGCCGCGCACCGAGCGGCAGGTGATCGGGGTTTCCCGCACCAGCACGGGTATCGTGGGGGTGCGGCGCACCGTCAAGGATGGGCGCGAGGTCTACGAGGCCACGTGGCGCGAGGGCAACCGCATCCGCCGAACCTCCTACTCCATCGCCAAGCACGGCGAGAAGCGCGCCCTGAGCCTGGCGCGGCGGGCGCGCGAGCGTTACGAGCGCCAGCGCCAGCGCAGCCCGATTGAGCACTGAGGCACTGAGGCACTGAGGTACTGAGGCACTGAGGCACTGAAGTGAGGGGTGTGCCGCCCTGCGAGAGTGTGATACAGGCCCAAAGCGGTCGAGAGATAACCTGTTTGCCCTATTCTTAGAGTTTTATTCGGGGGGCCAGTGGCCCCCCGAACTTTTTCCTGGAGGACCTTCCGCGCGTCGAGTGCCCTACAACGGAGAGCACCTGGCGCGCGCATACCTTTCCAAACAAACAGGACCACGGGGAAGCGCCCGTGGTCCTGCTCGTAGTTCAGGGAGGGTTTTCGCCCTCCCTGAACGCTGTGCCAGCTTAGTCGGCCGTGCCCGCAGCGCGCACGCCCGTGCTCGCCAGATCGGGGTAGGCAACCGCCCCGTGCTCGCCGATGTCCAGACCAGCCTCTTCCTCCTCCTTGCTCACGCGGAGGCCGATGGTGGCCTTGATGGCCAGGAACATCGCGCCGGCGAGGGCGGCGGTCCAGACGCCGACGGCCACGACGCCGACGAACTGGGAGATCAGCAGGGTGGCGCCGCCGCCGAAGAACAGGCCGGTGGTGCCGGTGTTGCCGGGGATGGAGGCGAACAGGCCCACGGCCAGGGTGCCCCAGATGCCAGCCATCAGGTGCACGGGCACGGCGCCGACCGGGTCGTCAATCTTCATCCGGTCGAGCAGTTCAGCGCCCAGCACGACGATGGGGCCGCCGATGAAGCCGATGATGATCGCCGAAAGCGGGGAGACGTAGGCACAACCGGCGGTAATGGCCACCAGACCGGCGAGCACGCCGTTCAGCGTCTGGCCCAGGTCGGGCTTGCCGTAGCGCAGCCAGGCGGTGAAGAGCGCGCCGAGGGCGCCGGCCGCGGCCGCCAGGTTGGTGGTCACGGCAACCATTGCCACGGCATCGGCATCACCCTGCGAGGCGATGGCGAGCTGGCTGCCGGGGTTGAAGCCGAACCAGCCCAGCCAGAGAATGAAGACGCCCAGCGCGGCGAGCGACATATTGTGGCCAGGAATGGTCCGTGGCTTACCATCGGGGCCATACTTGCCCAGGCGCGGCCCGAGGATGAGCGCGCCCATCAGCGAGGCCCAACCGCCGACACTGTGCACCACCGTGCTGCCGGCGAAGTCGGTGAAGCCCCAGTTGCCTTCGGTATTGCCGGCGTAGTGGTTGAGCCAGCCAGCGCCGCTCCAGACCCAGTGCACAACGACCGGGTAGATGAAGAGGGAGATGATGAAGCTGTAGACCAGGTAGGCGGTGAACTTGGTGCGCTCGGCCATGGCGCCGGCGACGATGGTTGCCGCGGTACCGGCGAACACCACCTGGAAGAACCAGCTTGCGAGCACGGGCACGCTGCCTTCCTCGGTCACTGCGGGGAGGAAGAACTGATCGGTGCCGATGAAGCCCCCGGCCGAGGTGCCGTAGGCGATGCCCCAGCCAATCGCCCAGAAGGCGATGGAGCACATCACAAAGTCCATCAGGTTCTTAAAGAGAATGTTCGCCGTATTCTTCGATCGGGTGAGGCCCGCGGTCAGCATTGCAAAGCCGGCCTGCATGAAGAAGACCAGGGCCGCGCAGATAAAGAGGAAGAAGGTATCCATTGCCACGGCCAGTTCGGCCGTTGAGGGCCCTTCCTGGGCGAAGGCCCTGCCGCCGGTAATGGCCCAGAGGCCGAGACCCGCTGCCAGCGCAATACCGGCTTTTTGCCACGTCAGTCGCATGGTGAGACTCCCTGTCGTGTCTACATCAGAGCGGTGGTATGACAACCGAAACGCTTCCTGTTTTCGCCCGCGCAAGGAGCACTGGCACATACCTGGTACCAGCGCAGGCACGGCATGGGCGACCTGTCACGATTCACTGAAACACGAGTGTGGTGAGCCGACCTCTACGGCTGCCGCGTCGCAGGGAAGGCGGGCACACCGGCCTGTCACCCCCTTGAAAAGAGAATGTCTATGCTTTGTCCAATCTTGACTGTTACTGTAATAGTAACAAATTCGGAACTTCAAACAATAGCAACCGTGCCCGAAATGCTGTACGCCGCGTATGTGCAAAATGACCAAATGGCGCTGACGGGAAAGCAGGTTTCCCCGCGCCGCTCCACGCCTCTGGTGTACGTGTTCGCACTTCTCCTGGGAGCGAGGGCATCGTGCCCTCGAATCCTGACGAGGGCGGGACGCCCTCGCTCCCAGGTCTGCGGGGTTGCCCCAACTCTGACCACGTACCCTCTGGGCACGGCTTGACAATGGAGGGTGATCCTTCTATGATCGCCGTTCTTGAGCGGGCCACCCGGAGGAGGGTCTGGGAGGGCGAAGCCCTTCCAAGGCCCCTTTTCATTGGGAAGGGTGGGCCGGCGCCGGGTGGAGGTGCGTGGGGAAACCGGGTTTCTCCGCGCTCCCGCGTGTCAGACCTGGATGGTAACGCCGTACTGCTTCCGGGCTTTGTTGCCGGGTCGGGCTCGTTGGGCCGAAGCACTGGCGCCGCCAGTGCTTCGGCCTTACGGGGCGCGGGCCAGCCCGTCAGATAGGCTCGGACGGAGTATGTAGGTGTGGTGTCTACGAGGGAAAGGTGCAGGAGATGGAGGATGCGCGACTGGCCGCGTTGCAGCGGGCGATCGAAGCCAGGGGGTGGCGCTGGCGCCCCGGGAAGCCCATTCCCTACGGCACGCAGTTGCTGATCGAGGACGGTCGCGATCGGGCCACCCTGAACTACTATCCCAAACAGGGGCGCACCGTCGTGGGCGGGCGCGATTCGCCGTTGCGCCGCGCGCTGGAGGAACTGGCGCTCGTGACGGCGGGGTTCGAGGTTGAGCAGGCGGAGATTGGCCTGGATGAGTCGGGCAAGGGCGACTGGTTCGGGCCGCTGGTGGTGGCGGCGGTGTGTGTCGAGCCGGCGGTGGCCCCGGCGCTGCTCCGGGCGGGGGTGCGCGACAGTAAGAGCATTGCCAGCGGCCGTCTGGCCGACCTGGCCAGCACGATTGTGCGCTGCGTCCCCGCGCCGGCCCGCGCCGTCACGGTGCTTGACCCTCTGGCGTACAATGAGCGGTACGCCGCGGCTGGCAATGTCAACGTGCTGCTGGCGGAACTCTACGCTGCTACTGCCGCGCCAGTGGTGGCGCAGACGGGGGTGAGCGCGATCATCTGTGATCAGTTTGCGCAGGGGGCCGCGCGCCTGGAGACGGCCTTTGCCGCGGCGGGTTTGCCGCGCCCCCGCCAGGCTCACCACGCCGAGCGTCTCAGTCTGGCGGTGGCGGCGGCCTCGGTGCTGGCGACGGCGCGCTTTCAGGAGGAGTTGATTCTTCTTGGCGCCCTGGCGGGGTGGGAGGGGCCGTTGCCCGCCGGCGCCGCCGATCTCCCGCTGCTCGAGCGGGCAGCGCGCTGGATCATCAGGCGCGAGGGCCCCGAGGGGTTGGCCCGCTACGCCAAGCTGCATTTCCAGCCCATCCGGGCGTTGCTCGGAGAGGGATAATATGATTTTGGATTTTGGATTTTGGATTTTGGATTGCCGTATGTGGCTTTCCAGGGAGACGTGGCGATAAGGCGCATGCGCCTTTTCAACAGGAATTGGTAGAAGCGACGCAGCGCGACAACGGAAGAAGGTGAGCCGATGCTGCTGTTTGATCCCTACGCGGTGCGACCGTTGTTCCCGGCGCTGGCCCAGCAGTGCGCGATGCGCGAGGCGGTGTTCTTCGACGGGCCGGGAGGAACCCAGGCGCCGCAGTCGGTTATCGAGGCCATGGCCAGTTACCTGGCAACCAGCAACGCCAATACCCACGGGGCCTTTCCCACCAGCCGTCGCACCGATGAGACCATCGCAGCGGCGCACCGGGCCGTGGCCGACCTCCTCGGCTGCGCTCCCGAAGAGACCATCTTCGGGCCGAACATGACCACGCTGACCTTCGCGGTCAGCCGGGCGCTGGGCCGCGATCTGCGCCCGGGCGATGAGGTGGTGGTGACGCGCCTTGATCACGATGCGAACGTGGCCCCGTGGCGCGCCCTGGAGGAGCGCGGGGCGATCATTCGCGAGGTGGATGTTCACGTTGAGGATTGCACCCTCGACATGGCCGATCTCGCGGCGAAGGTGCACGAGCGCACCAGGATCGTGGCGGTGAACTACGCCTCGAACGCCGTCGGTACGATCAGCGATGTGCGGAGCGTGGTCCGGCTGGCGCATAGCGTGGGGGCGATCACCTACGTTGACGCGGTTCATTACGCCCCCCACGGGCCGATTGATGTGCGCGCGTTGGACTGCGACTTTCTGGCGTGCAGCGTCTACAAGTTCTTCGGACCGCACGTGGGGGTGCTCTACGGCAAGCGTGAACTGCTGGAGCGGCTGCGGCCCTACAAGGTGCGCCCGGCGCCCGAGCAGGGCCCCGAGCGCTGGATGACCGGCACGCAGAACCACGAGGGCCTGGCCGGAACCACGGCGGCGATTGAGTACCTGGCATCGCTGGGAACGGCGCCTGACGCTGCCGGGCTTCACTCGCGGCGCGCGGCCCTGGTGCGGGCGATGACGACGATCAAGACCTACGAGCGGGGTCTGGCCGAGCAACTGGTCGAGGGACTGCTGCGCATCCCCGGATTGACCTTCTACGGCATCCGCGAGACGGGGCGCTTCGACGAGCGCACGCCCACGGTGGCCTTTCGCCTGGCAACCATGCTGCCACGGGCCGTGGCCGAGGCTCTGGCGGAACGGGGCATTTTCGTCTGGGACGGGAACTTCTATGCCCTGGGTCTGACCGAACGACTGGGCGTTGAGGGCCAGGGCGGGTTGGTGCGGGTGGGTCTGACCCATTACAACACGCCCGAGGAAGTGGATTACTTTCTTGATGTGCTGGATAGCCTGGCCTCGGCGCGCTGAGGTGACCGTGGGGAAACCGGGTTTCCTCATCCTCCTGCCGGCAGGGGCGTCTGCGGCCCCGGCGCCGCGGGGGAAGAGGGAAACCGGGTTTCCCCATCCCCGGCGGCGGGTCCCGGTCGCATCAGGTTGCGACTGGCTGTTCGGCGGGCCAGCGATCCCACAGCACGAGGCCCGGGCCGGGGCTGAGCTGGATACGGTCGGGTGAGGGGCGAGCAACGAGCGGGTTGGTCAGGTCGCCGGGGCCGAGGGTGCGCCGGCTGTGATCGGGCGGCATAATGCTGATAAGTCCCTCGTCGTTGAAGAACAGACGCACGCAGGAGAAGGCGAAGGTCAGGGCGTGGGGGCTTTCCAGGGTCATCTCGATCTCACCGTCGTTGGAGGCGTTCACGTGGCCGCCGAGGTCGGCCAGGAGGTGCTGGAGCGCCGAGATGTCAACGTTGAGACGTTGCCCGCGCGCGCCGGTGAGCACCACCGTGATGTAGCGACTGATCAGGACCGAGTCGATCAGCAGCAGATCGTAGCGCGGGTGTTCAAAGAGGATAGCGGCGGCGGGGTTGGCGCGGTCGATGCACCGCCCGGCTATGGCCCAGCCCAGCGCGTTGACATCAAGGGCCAGGCGGCGCACGTCGGGAAAGGCGAACTGGATATGGGCCGCCCCCTCGATCCCGGCGGTCAGTTCGGCGGCAGGCACGCCGAAGCCTTTGAGGAAGCCCCGCAGGATGTGCAGACCCAGATCGAGGGCCACGCGGCGCGAGCGGCGTCCCGAGATGTCGGTGAGTTCCGTCTCCTCGGGGGTGACGCCCAGGGGCCGGCTGTCGGTGAGGAGGGGCAGCAGGGCGCCGCGGAAGAAGTTGCGCCCGTCGCGGTGCACCACCACGGTCAGCGGGCGTACCCGGGCGTCGGGCACGCGCACGATGTTGGCGCCAAAGAGTTCGTACACCAGGCTCACCAGCGGGTCCTCGCGGCAGAGACGGATCAGGCTCATGGTTCACTCCTTGTAAAGACTTGACTCACTCCTATCGCAAACCCGGGGACATCGGGTTTCCCCGCGCCCCGGCCTCCGGCGCGCCGACGTCGGTGAAGCCGGTGGCGACGAGGGTGACCTTGACCAGGCCGGAGGTCAGGGTCGGGTCAATTGTGGCCCCAAAGATGATGTTGGCATCAGGATCGATGCTGCGGGCCACCAGTTCAGCGGCGTTGTGCACCTCCAGCAAACCCAGGTCATTGCCCCCGGTGATGTTGAGCAACAACCGACGCGCGCCTTCGAGGCGGCCTTCCAGCAGCGGGCAGGCGGTGGCGCGGCGCAGGGCCTCGACGACGCGGTTGTGGCCCCGGGCCGCGCCAATGCCCAGCAGGGCCGTGCCGGCCCGTTCCATGACGGCGCGCACATCGGCAAAGTCAACGTTGATCAGGCCGCGTTGCACCATCAGTTCGGCGATGCCCTGCACGCCGAGGCGCAGCACGGTGTCGGCCATGTCGAACGCCTCGCGGATGGAGGTGCTGCGCGTGGCGGCCTGGATAAGTCGATCGTTTGGCACGATGATCAACGTGTCGGCGACCTCGCGCAGGGTGGCGATGCCCTGCTCGGCGATCTGCGCCCGTCGCCGGCCCTCGAAGCTGAAAGGCCGGGTGACCAGGGCCACGCAGAGGGCGTCCAGTTCGCGGGCCACCCGCGCGACGATCGGCGCCGCGCCGGTTCCCGTTCCCCCACCCATGCCAGCGGCGATGAAGACCATATCGGCGCCCCGCAGACGTTCGCGGAGCGCGGCCGCGCTCTCCTCGGCAGCCTGGCGGCCCACCAGCGGGTCACCCCCGGCGCCGAGGCCCCGCGTCACCGTCTCGCCCAGCACCAGGTGGCGGGTGGCCCGACTGGCGCCGAGGGCCTGCCGGTCGGTGTTGACGACCAGGGTGTCCACGCTGGGGATGCGCTCGCCAGCCAGCCGGTCAATGACGTTGCCGCCCGCTCCACCTACGCCGACGACCCGGATCTTCACCGGAGCGGAGTCGAGGGGAAGCTGGGCCAGAAAAAGCGAAGGGCGCGCGGCGACGTCTTCCGGTCGGGTAAAGACGATAACGTTGTCGGCAACGTCCCGCAGGTCCGCGCTGACGCGGGTCATCGGCTGATCAGACATCGTTTGATCCTCCAATCTCTACAGGATGTCGTTCTGCATCGGTCCGGCGCGCGCCCGAGAGAGGGGAGGCCCCATCGCTGGCGATAATCTGCTGCGGAGCAATCCGCCAGGCGTTTGCCAGGCTACGCACCAGCCAGGAGAGGGCGGCGCGCTGGGTGGGGCCGGCGGCAGCGGCGCCCCCTTCGACCGCAATGCGCACGGCACTTCCGGTTGGCGCCCCGTCGCCAACGCTGGCGTTTTCGTCACGGAGGCGGTAGATCGCGCCGGAGGTGGTAACGTAGTAATGCCAGCGGTCCCCGCTGGCTTCCAGGCGCAGGTCGGTGGCGGCAGGGCCGGGCGCCGCGCTGATGAGCAGGGTGTCGGGCGCCGGGCGATCATGGCCCCGGGGCGCGTCAAGGAGCAGGTCATGCAGCGCGGGCGCCGCGGCCGCGCCCAGCAGGCGCCCGGTCCACCGTGGGACGGGCGCGCCGAGGAGCGCCGGGGCGTCGCCAAGGGCGATTGCCGGCGTATCGGCGGGTAACGGCTGGTCGAGGGGCCAGGTGAGGCGCGGCAATGGGCAGGCCAGGACATCGAGGGCATAGGCCATCAGCAGATAGGGCCGGCCCGCCACCATCGCTACCTCGGGCGGCGCCAGGGGCGCGCCCAGGCGACGGGTCTCGGCCTGGCGGGCAAGGAGCGCCGCGGGGTCGTAGCGCCGCCCGGCCCGGGCGCGGTAGAGGTCGTCGAGGAGCGCGGCGCGCAAGGCGGAGGGCTGGGGAGCATCGCTGGCCCCGCTGCTCAGTTCGCTGAGGTGGTAGATCGTGCGCCAGGCGCCGACCGGCGAGCAGAGGCTATCAAGGGCGAAGTGCTGGCAGGCAAAGGGTTTCCCCGCCACCATGAGGCGATGGTTGGGACCAAGGGGTGCCCCCAGGTCGCCGGCGCGCAGCAGCCAGCGTTGGTGGAAGGCCCAATCGGGCCGGAAGCCATTGACCGGATCGGCGGCGCGGAACATTTCTTTGATCAGGGCCTCGCGCAGCGGGCCAGGGGGCGTCTCGCTCAAGCGGCGGATGGCGCTGGCCTGCGGACGTTCGGCGCCGGTGAGGGGCGTGTAGAGCAGGTCACGGGCGTACACCTCGACGATCAGCGGCGCCTGGCCAGGGAGACGCACCGCGCGGTCACGGTCGTCCTGGGCCGTCGCGGGGCTGGCGGCACGGGGACGCCCGCTGAGACTGGCGACGGGCATGCCCAGGTTTGCGGCGCGGGCGGCCTCGTAGAGGGGCCAGGCGGCGGGCAGCGCCGCGCCGGCGGCCCGGTAGGCGAGATCGCGCATCAGGGCCCGCAACTGGGCCTGCGGATCATCGTTGGCCTCGGACGTGCCGGCATAGACCTCGCTGACGAAACGTTCCCACGGAAACCCGGCCGGATCGGTCTTGCGCCCCGGCGCGATGTCCAAATGGCGGACGAGCTGGCTACGTGGCACGTTGTGGCGGCGCACCAGGTCGCGGGTCAGGTCCAGGGCCGCGGCATACTGGACCTCGGGATAGGGGTCGCGCCCGGTGTTGAGATTCTCCAGTTCAATGCCAATCGAGAAGCGGTTGCAATGCTGTACGACGCGCCCATCCTCGGCCCAGACG
>JAOACN010000107.1 GCA_026417815.1 Chloroflexaceae bacterium
AGATGTGTATAAGAGACAGCCCCCTGGGCTGCACGGGGGCCAAGCTGACCGTGCAGATCCTCGACGAACTGGAGCGCCGCGGCGGGCGTTACGGCCTGGTCACGATGTGCATCGGCGGGGGCATGGGCGCCGCGGGCATCTTCGAGCGCCTGGCATAGCGCCGGGCGGTTATCGGAGGAGTAGCATCTGCCCCCCAGACCTCACGGGTTTGACACACCTGTGAGGTCTGGGGGGCAGATTGCGTCACCGGGCTCAGTAGTCTGTGAACGAAGTCTTTCGCTAAACCCACCCCCTCCCCAACCCTCCCCTGCTGGGGCAGGGCGTCTGGCGCCTCCCCCCAACGACGGGGCGGCAATGCAGGGACACTCGGTTCACAGACTACTCAGTCGAGGGTGACAACGATCTGCCCCTGCTCGATACGCACCGCGCGCACCGCGCGTTCGGCGCTGGCGAGGATGCGGTTCAGTTCATCCTCCACCGGGCGCACCAGTTCGTTGACGGCGATCACCATGCCCAGGGGGCCGGAAAGCTGTGGATTCCGGGCGACGACCCGACCATCCACGAGGGCCAGTTCGGAGGTGGCAAGCGTATCCTGACCAAGAACGGTCAGCGTCACCTGAACCTGCTCTGGCACAAAGCGCACCGTAATGCCGTCAATGGGGCGCCGGCCGGCGATGCGCTCGGCGATACGGCGGTTCAGTTTCTCCTCGGTAACGGTGATCGTGCCGCTCGGCAGGGCCGCGACGACCTCCTCGACCGAGCGGGGCGCCTCCGGCGCAGTGGTGGGCGGAGTGGCGGGCGGGGTGGACGGGGCCTCGCTCGTAGGGGCGGCGCCGGGCGCGTCCACGGGCGCGGCGGCTCTCTCCGCGGTGGCAAGCGCGGCGGCGGTAGGGGCAACGGGGGCCACCACGGCGCGCAGGATGCTCCGGCTGTCCACTGGCGCGGGCGTGGCGGCGGCCACAGCCGATGGGGCCCCGGGTGACGCCTCGGTGGGCGCCGCGCTGGCAGCCTCGGGCAAAGGAGCGCCCGGGGCTACGGATGGGGCAGCGGTGGGTGCGGCACGTTCGTCGGATGCAGCGGGCGCCACGGGTGGATCGGCGGCGGGCGCGGTGGGTTCGCCCACCAGGGCCACCAGCACCTCCCGCGCCACGGCCTCGTTGATCTCGCGGCTGATCTGGCGGCCGAGATAGGCGCTGAACAGGGGGCGGAACACCCCAAAGCCCAGCACCGCCAGCCCGGCCAGCACCAGCAGTCCGGCCAGCAAGCGCCGCCACGAGATTTCGATGGTCACTTCCCACGACCCGGCAGGCTGGCCCACCACGTACTCCGTCTCTGATTGCAGGCAGGGGCGTGGGGCAACCCGGTTGCCCCACCTGCTTCCAACCGGCGTTCGCGGGCGGGTCAGGCCCGCCCGGCCCCTGGCGAAGGAGCGTCCGGACAGGCCCTTAGCATAGACCAGCGGAATAAATCGCGACGAACGACCGAGGCCGCGGCTGTGAACACACTGTTATGGGGATTAGTACGATATAACTACCCTGGTACCCACATCGGCCCACTCGTAGAGCCACTGGGCATCTTCGATGCGCAGATTGATGCAACCGTGGGAAGGGCGCGCCCCGGTGCCGTGGCTGTTGTGCCAGTAGGTGCCGTGCAGGGCCACGCCACCAACCACGTATTGCACCCAGGGGATGTTGGGCACGTTCCAGCACTCGCCGCCCATGCAGCCGAACATGGTCTGCATATCGTACTTCGCGTAGATGGCGTAGTCGCCGACGGGGGTGTTGAAGCCATCGCGCCCGGTTGCCACAGGCGCGCGAAAGACCAGCAGATCGCCTTCGTAGGCGCTGAGCCACTGCTCGCTCAGATTCACCTCGATCCGCCGCTCCCAGATCGCCGGGTCCCAGGTAAGGGCGCCCTCAAGTTGCGGTACCGGCGCGAGGTTGAGGCCGCGGATCTGAGCCAGCTGGCGCCCCAGGTCGCTGAACTGCACCTCGAACAGGCTGCTCAGATCGAAGCCATTGGCAGCCTGCATGCTCTGGAAGAAGGGGGGCAGATCCTCGGGAAAGTAGACGAACTTGGCCCGTTCGAAATACTGCACACTGCGGCCCTCTTCGTCCACCACCTCGCTGAGCGGATAGCCAAAGATGCGCAAATCGCCGCGGCGCTCCCACACGCGGCGAAACTCGCCCCACAGGGTGTGGCGCGTTTCGGGGAAATAGCGGGCGCCATTCTGAGGGTCGTCAATGCCTCCGGGGAAGCCCTGCACCTCGAGGATCTCGCGGCCCAGCAGCCCGAGCTGGACCTGATAGGGCGTCCCGGCATCGTTCGGGCTGTATTCGAAACGGGCGCGCTCGAAGTACTGCACGATCCGGCCCTGCTCAACGAACTCTTCGGTGATCGGATAGCCGAAGACGTGCAGTTGCCCGTTGGCGCGCCAGAAGTCGAGAAAGCCGCTGCGATTGCTCAGATGGTGTCCGGAGGCGGGAAAGTAGACTGTCTGCATGAGCGGCAACTGCGCCGGGTCAAGGGAGGTTACCTGCCGCGCCGCCGTCCGAAGGGCGGTTTCGCGCGCGCGGGCGGCTTCGACGGCGCGACGGGCCTCGGCGTAGCTCATCGGCGCCGGAAAATCGGCGGCGGGATGGCGGGCGGCGACGGCGCGCGCCCAGCCCATCCCCGCGCCCAGGAACAGCGCGGCGAGCATCAGGACGAGCGCCAGCATCGAGCGGCGGCTCTGCATACGGTCCTCGCACATGTGTGCGATGTTACACTTTACAGTTGTAACCATCGCTTCGCGACATTTTTTCCATTATATGCTATAAGAACGAAGAATCCTAGAGGCTCCGGCATAGATTCGGTGTAAAATTGCCGCCGCATGCTCGTCTGGGAGGGGGCACGGCAGGCTATGCCTTCCGTGAGCTTCCCACACCCCCGGTTCCTGGCTGGTCTCGGCGCAGCCGCCAGAGCCAACCCAGAACCCCGTGCCGGGCGGGTGTGCCACCTCACACCCCACTGCCAGTGGCGGAAGGGACGGTGCGGAGCCGCGCGCCACACGCCGCCCGTTGCCGGGCATGTTATAATTCAGCCCATTGTAAGGAGCGTTCACGACTGCGCCGGACGGGCCGTGGCCCGCGCCGCACTGCCAGGAGGTCACCCCGATGGAGCGAAAGATCCGCGTGCTCGTCGCCAAGCCCGGCCTCGATGGCCACGACCGCGGGGCAAAGGTGATCGCGCGCGCCCTGCGTGATGCGGGGATGGAGGTGATCTACACCGGTTTACAACAGACTCCCCAGATGATCGTCGAGGCCGCGTTGCAGGAAGATGTTGATGTCATCGGTTTGTCCATCCTGTCCGGCGCCCATATGACCCTGCTGCCGAAGGTGACCCAGTTGCTCAAGGAGCAGCAGATGGACGACGTGCTCGTCGTGGCCGGCGGCATCATCTCGGACGCGGACGCGGCCATCCTCAAGGCGCAGCACGGGATCGCCGAGGTCTTCGGGCCAGGCGCTTCGACCCAGGATATTATCAAGTTCATTCAGGATCACGTGAGCGTCTCCCGCGAATGAGACGGTGTTGCGCAGGAGTGGTGTGAATAGTCAGGATCTTGTTGCGCGACTGCGCGCGGGCGACCGGCGCTCCCTGGCCCGGGCGATTACTGTGGTGGAGACCGGCGGCCCGCAGGCCCGCGAGTTGCTGGCTGCCGCCTATCCTTACACCGGTGGCGCCCACGTGGTCGGAGTCACCGGGCCGCCGGGCGCGGGCAAGAGCACGCTGGTGACTGCGCTGGCGCTGGAGTGGCGCAGCCGGGGGGTCAGTGTTGGCATTGTCGCCGTGGATCCGACCTCGCCGTTTACCGGCGGGGCGGTGCTGGGGGATCGGATCCGCATGCAGGCCCTCGGCGGCGATCCCGGGGTGTTCATCCGCTCGATGGCCAGCCGTGGGCGTCTTGGGGGATTGGCCCGCGCCACCGCCGACGCCGTGGCCATGCTCGACGCGGCCGGCTTCCAGGTGGTGCTGATCGAGACGGTCGGCGCCGGCCAGGGGGAGGTGGACATCGCTCGCGCCGCCCATACCACCCTGGTGGTCGAGGTGCCCGGTATGGGCGATGATGTGCAGAGTATCAAGGCCGGCGTGCTCGAAATCGCCGATGTGTTTGTGGTCAATAAGGCCGACCGCGAAGGCGCCGATAAGACCGTGCGCCAGTTGCGGGCCATGCTGCATCTGGCCGACCGGCAACCCGGCGATTGGGAGCCGCCCGTGCTCACCGCCGTAGCCACCACGTCCACGGGGAGCGCGGCGATTGTGGACGCGGCCACGCGCCACCTGGCCTACCTGCGCGAGACGGGCCTTGCCGATGCGCGCGCGCGCCACGCTGCTGAACGAGAACTGGCCGCGGCGGTGCAGGAACTGGCCCTCGAACGGCTGCGCGGCCAGGCCTGGCACGACCTGGTGGCCCGCATCGCCCGCCGCGAGCGCGACCCCTACGGCAGCGCCGAGGAGTTGTTTAACGCCCTTTTCCCCGGCTAGAAGGATCGCCGCGCGCCACGGGCGGGTACGGCGTTTTCCCGGGTAGGCTGCGCCCCCTCCCCTCGGGCAGAGGCGTGAGGAAAACTGGCTCCCCCACGCCTCTCCAACGTATTGCCCTTGCGCCGGACGGGCGAATCGCGCTACACTCACCATAGCGGGGTGTGACGAAAAGCTCTGCACGTGCCGCGGCCCACCGGCCCGCCGGGAGCCTGAAGGCTCTGGCTAGCCTTGCGAAGGCTACCTCCGTACCGTAGCCTGCTGAAGCCGGCGCAGGCTTCGCCGTGAGCCCTGGCCTGAGCCAGGACGAAGGCTCAGCCGAACGGCCGGCTTCGCAGGACGTTCGCCCGCGGCTTCAGCCGCCGGGCGAAGGGGAACGTGCAGAACGTTTCGTCACACCCACCATCGCGCCACACATGGCGCTGCCGTGGATTCGGGTGTACTCTTATGGGTCCGCGAATGTCCTTTCGCACCCGTCTGACGCTTGCGTATACCGGTTTCTTCGCCCTGGCCCTGCTGTTGCTGGGCTGCGGGATCTACTTCTCGGTGCGCCAGGCGCTGCTGGCCGGCGTGCAGCGCGACCTGTGGGCGGCTACGCGCCAGGTGCGCGCCATCTTCAACGCTGGCGGGCTGGAGCCGGTGCGCACCCCCACCGGCGAACTTGACCCCTATCTGCGTAGCGAGTTCATCCAGATCTTCAATAACCCCAACCTCGGCGCGCAGGTCTTCGACCGCAACGGCAGATTGCTCAACAGCACGCCGAACCTCGACGGGCACGATCTGCCCCTCGCTCCCGAAGCCCTGACCCTCGGCGCCGAGAGTGTGGGCACCGGTCTGACCACCACGCACGAAATTGACGGCATCAACCTGGTCTCCCTGGTGACCCCGCTGGTGCTGCAGAGCAACAATCGGGTGGTAGGCTACCTGCAAGTCTGGCGCCCTCTGCGCGACGTCGAGACGACGCTGCGCATGCTCACCGGGATCCTGCTCGGCGGGGGGGCGATCGCCCTGCTGATGACCGCCGCCGGCACGGCGCTCCTCTCCCGACGCGCCCTGTCGCCAGTTGACGAGATTACCCGCACCGCCCAGAGCATCGTTCGGGCCGAGGATCTGGCCCAGCGCGTGCCGGTGCCGCCACAGCAGGATGAACTGCATCGCCTGGCGGTGACGATCAACGAACTGCTGGAGCGACTGGAAAAGCTGTTCAACGCCCAACGGCGCTTCGTGGCCGATGTCAGTCACGAGTTGCGCACCCCCCTGGCCGCCATGCAGGGCAACCTCGAGGTGCTGGAACGCGGCGGGCTGAACAATCCTGAGCTCGCCCGCGAGGCCCTGGCCGATATGCGCCGGGAAACTGGCCGCCTTATCCGCATGGTGAATGACCTGCTGCTGCTGGCGCAGAGTGACGCGCGCGTGCAACTGCGCTTCGAGCCGGTTGAACTCGATACCCTGCTGCTGGAGGTCTATCGCGAATTGCGTCCCCTTGCCGGCGGTGTCGTCCTGCGGATCGGCGCGGAGGATCAGGTCACCGTGCTGGGTGACCGCGATCGCCTGAAACAGGCCCTGCTCAACCTCGGGGTGAACGGCCTCCAGTATACCCCGCCGGGTGGCGCCGTCACCCTCGGCCTTGAGCAACGCGATGGCTTTGCCCTGCTGACCGTCTCCGATACCGGTGTGGGCATCAACGAGGAAGATCTCCCGCACATCTTCGACCGCTTCTACCGGGCCGATCGCTCACGCTCGCGCTACAGCGGCGGCGCCGGGCTGGGTCTATCCATCGTCAAACGGGTCGCCGAGGCGCACCACGGCTACGCCACCGTCGCCAGCGTGCCCGGCCGGGGCAGCACCTTCGCGATCTGGCTGCCGCTTCCGCCACGCCCCGCACCTGCCGAGACCTCCGAACAGCCCGCCCTGGAGGTGAAGGCCAACGATGCGTCGCCCCTGCCCGCGTCACGGTAACGTGCACCTGGCAGGGCGGCCCGGCCACCCGGAACCCGGGGCTGAGGCGACGTTCGCCTCGGGCGGGGGTAGGGGCGGCTACACCGCCTCTCAGGTGTAGGGTTTTTCGAGGGAGAAGAGGTTTTCGGCATTCCAATGCGCTTGCGATCCTCACCCCCCTGCCCCCCTCTCCACCTACGGTGGAGAGGGGGGAGTTGGGCGTCCCGATGCCTCAGGTGGCGTTGTGACGCGAGGATGTGCCGAAAAACCCTACACCTGAGAAGGCTACACCGCCCGATTGATCATGTTTCATTGGCAATGAAACATAGGGAGTCTGGGGCTTGCCCTCAATGCATCAGCCCTGACCCGAAACCCACCGCCGGAGGCGAACGTCGCATCAACTGTAGCGGTAGCCAGTACACTCGATGCAAATCCTGACCGTCAGCGACGAGGTCGTCCCCGCGATCTACAGCCTGAACATTAAACAACGCTTCGGCGCGATCGCGATGGTCCTCGGCTGTGGCGATCTGCCCTATTATTATGTCGAGTTTATCGTGAGCATGCTGAGCGTGCCCTGCTTCTACGTCCACGGCAACCACGACGCGCCGGAGTTGCAAGCCAACGGCGCCTTGCTCCACGAAGCGCGCGGTGCGGTCAACCTGGAGGGACGCGGTGTATACCACGCGGGACTGCTGATCGCCGGGTTAGGGGGCTCGATCCGTTACAAGCCCGAGGGCGCCAATATGTACACCCAGGCCGAAATGATGCGCCGCGTCTGGCGGCTGGTTCCCTGGATGCTGCTCAACCGCGCGCGCTTCGGGCGCTACCTCGACATCCTGATCACCCACGCTCCGCCCTTCGGCATCCACAACGGTCCCGATTATGCCCACCAGGGCTTCCGGGCCTTCCTCTGGTTGATGGACCGCTTCCACCCGCGCTACCTGATCCACGGGCACATCCACCTCGCCTATGGCTACCACAACGAGGTTGAAACGGTCTACGGGCAAACGCGGGTCATCAATACGGCTGGCTACCGCGTGCTGGAGATCGCCGCGGAATCCCGCCTGAGGTGAACGCAGGCCCTGCGCCGGCGGGGCTGGGAGGGTCACGCTATACGTCCTGCGGGAGGTTCAGGAGAGCGCCGCCCGCCCAGGAACATCCTTCTCCGTTCCTGTCGTTGCGCCGCGCAGCCGCATGAAAGTTGATAACGCAACAATGAACCTTGCAAGTATTGGCGCTCTGTGCTACCCTTGCACCGAGGGATGAAGGAACCAGAGCGGCTACGGAGGTTCGTCACCGTTCGACCAACCAATCCACAGCGTGGTGCGACGTGGCCAGGAGCATACCTATGTCCTGGATCGGTCAGATCACCCGCGATGACTTCAACCGGGCGCGGCGCAAGGCCTTCCTCGGCCAGGTGCTGGCCCTGCTGACTCGCGCGCCCAACGACCTGCTCCCCTTTGAGGATGTGCGCGCCCGCCTCAACGTGCGTGGCCAGCACCATCTCGGCCTCCAGATGGCGCCCCTCGACCATATCATTGGCAGCGAAGGGCGCTATGCCGACTTCGACCGGCGGTTCGCCCCCCGCAGCGAAGCCACAAAACAGCGCTGGCTATCGGTGGATCGCGCCCACCGCGAGGCGCGCGGCCTGCCCCCGGTCGAGTTGTACAAACTCGGCGATGTCTTCTTTGTCAGGGACGGCCACCACCGCATCTCGGTGGCACGCCTGCAAGGCCAGCGCGAGATTGAGGCCGTGGTGACCGAACTGGTGGTTGACGTGCCCCTCGCGCCCGATCTGAGCCTGCGCGACCTGCTGTTGAAGGAGGAGTACAGCGACTTTCTGGAGTGGACCGGCCTGGCCGATCTGCGCCCCGACCAGCGTATCGAGTTCAGTGAACCGGGCGGCTATCTGGACCTGGTCGCCCACATTAATGCCCATCGCTACTTCATGGGCCAGGAGGCGGGCCGCGAGATTACTCGCGAAGAGGCCGTTGGTTCATGGTACGACCGGGTCTATCTGCCGGTCGTGCAGATTATTCGTGAGACACGGGCGCTGGAGGCTTTCCCGGGGCGCACCGAGGCCGATCTCTACCAATGGATCATGCACCACCGCTGGCGCCTGCGCGAGCGTACCGGCGGCGCCGATCCGGGGCCACTCGTGGCAACGGAGGACTATGTGCGGCTCTTCGGGCAGCGCGGCCTCATCGCCTTCGCTGGGCGGCTACTACGAGGGAACGGCGCGGCCCCGACGTGAAACGAGGCGCCGTATGGAAGGGTTGAAAGGAGCGTGGGGCAACCTGGTTGCCCTACGCTCCTGCTCACCGCGAGGGCGCGGGCGGCCCTCCTGTTTGAAAGGGATCTGGCGGAGTCTGGTTTCCCTCAACCCTGCTCGATGAGCATCGGCAATCGCCCTACGGCACCCCCGGCCCGGTCACGATGAAGGCCCCGACCCCGGTAATGTCGCTGCGCTCGCCATGGGCGACCAGGCTGTAGAAGCCAGGGGCCAGCTCTCCCGTTCCGAAGACGATGCGGATACGGCCCGCCCCGTCGGCGGTGGTGGTGATGTCGAGCGGTACGACGTCGGTCTCCGTGTTCAACCAGGTCACGATCTCTTCGCCAGGCGAGAAGAAATCGCCGGTGAACACGTGGGCGGTACCGGGCGGCCCTCGGTCGGGGGATACGCTGAGGTTGAAGACACCTCCGACGCCTTCCTCTTCGTTGCGAATGATTTCCACCTGCACCAGACCGGTGCGGCAGTTACGCGCCGGGCACTCGAAGGTTGCGTAGAGGGGGATACGGTCGCCAATTGGCGCATCGCGGCGCACGAAGAAGTTGATCCGCCCGGTGCGGGTTTCGCCCGGCGCGACATTGTTGACCCGTACCGTCACGCGCGTATCGTCGAAGCTGACCTGCGCATCGCCAGGCGCAAGGGCGGTTTCGGTAAAGATCGTCAGGCGTGAGGAGTAGAAGAGACTGACCAGGGTTGACGGGGCCACGATCCGATCGACGTTGGCCAGGCGAAACTCCACCGACAGAATGGTTGCCCGCTGCACCTGCTGGAGCGGCACCGGGCGCAGGGTGAGCTGAACATTGGCTCGCGGGCGGCTGACCACAGGGAGAAACACGATCTGTCCCCCACCCTGTTGGGGGAGCGCTTCATCACCCACCGGCCCCGCGGTCGGCCCTTCCTGGGCCACGGCAGGGAGCGTTCCCAGCAACGCTGCCAGCAGCGCCACGAGCAACGCGACCCGGCCAATCCTTCCCTTGCGACAATCTGCTTGCTTCATGGCTCAACTCCCTGGCTATGGACGCTCCGGCAACCCGACTGCGGACCTACCTCTACTTTGTCGCTTTGCCGCTGGCGGGGGTTGCGGGGGCCGCAGGCCCCGAGGATCTTCCCTTCCTGGTGGGGCGCGGCTAAGCCGCGCCCCACCAGGAAGGGGAAAGCCTGGACGGAACTACGACCGCCTCGGCTCCGCAATGACGGCCAGGCGTTCGGTGAAATCAACCACGGTGCCGCCGACAACGATGCTGTCACCGGTGCAGGAGATGATCGTCACCACTTCGCGGCCCTGCGGAAAGAGCAACTCGATCTGTTCGGGAGCGACGCGCAGTTGCTGCGTCACCACGTACTCGTGGCGCTGGCCCGAGGCATCGTACAGGACCACCTCCGCCCCCACGCCCACCTCGCGCAGGCGCGCAAACGGCGCCGGGATGTGCGGCCGCGCTATGAACGGCAGCACGTGCCCCCAGAGGACGATGTTCTCACCCTCGCCGGGCATGGCGCTGCCGCTGAACCAGCCAACGTCGTGATCGGGAACCACGAACGCGCCGGTCTCATCGGCGCCCACCGGCACGGTGGCAACTTCCAGGCCGATCGCCGGGATGGCCAGGCGCGTCGGCGGGCTGAGGGAGGCCGCAGGAGCGGGGGCCGGTTCGGGCGCGAGTGCCGCCAGCGCGGCGCCCGGCGGGTCAATCGCTACCGGCGCAGCCTCACGACCGAGGAGCCCGCGCAGCACCAGGGCCTCGGCGATCTCGGGGTGCAACTCGAAGCGCGCGCGCTCGAACCACTGCACAACGTAAGTGTTCCCATCGGCCAGTTGCTCGGTGCGGGGCGGCGTGAGGGGTAGACCGTACAACGCCAGGCTCTCGCGTTCGGTCACCGCGCCATCACCGTCAAAATCTGCGCCGCCAGCGAGCCAGGCCGCGAGGAACTCGCCACAGACGCTCAACCCGGTTTCGGCAAAGGTGCGGCACTCGCCGACCATCGTCGTACTGGCGACCACCCGGGTGGGGGCGTGGCGCGCCAGGGCCTCCGCGCCCACGCGACCCATCAGCGCGTCGTAGGGGTAGGGCAGGTCGGGGTGCAATTCGATCCGCGCCCGTTCAAACCACTGGAGCATCACCACGCGGCCTTCGATCACCTCCGGCTGCACGCCGGTGATCGGAAAGCCAAACACCATCAAGCCCCCGCCCCGTTCCCACACCTCGCGGATCCGGCCGTCAATGCAGTAGCCGGTTTCAGCGAAGCAGGCCGGCGCCAGGGCCTGCGGCAGCGGCGCCGCTCTGCCAACACTCGCGGCGATCCACCAGGCTGCCAGGGCCAGCAGCGGCGCCAAAGCTCCTATGGATAGGTAGCGTCTCACAATCATAATGACACGATGATCGCGCACCGGGTCGCCGCAAGGAAACGCAGAAAGCCCTGCCAGTCCGACCCGGTACAGGCAGGACGGCAGGGCCGCATAATACAACCGGCAACGGGGGTATGGGGAAACCAGGTTTCCCCATACCCCTGGCGGATAGGAGGACCGCGCCGCCCGGCCCGTTCTTGCGGTGCGCGGCGCAGCCGCGTGGCGCGTCAGGCGGGCACCCGTTCGCCCCGGGGCGCCAGGAAGCGCCGGGTGGCAAACACGGCCAGGGCGCCCAGCAGGGCCAGACCGGCAATCAGCAGCGGCTGCGTGCCGGTACTGCTGCTTGGCAGGCGCGCAGTCACCAGCGTAATGTTCACATCGCTCACCGGCGCGCCGCCGGTGATCACCCGGTACACCCGGTTGGTCGTGAAGCGGATCTGACCGCCAACACTGATATTGGCCTGCACCGTGTAGTTCCGGTTCGGATCGATCCGCGCCGGATCATAGGTTACCGTATAGCGGAAGGGGGGCTGCGCGTTGTTGGTGGTAAAACGCTGCTCGGCGATCAACGGGCCAGGGCGACCGGCGGTGCCTACCTCGGCGATCTGCACCGTCACCACCGCGTTGCCAGGCAAGGCGACCCGTTCGAGCAACGAGAGCGTCCCGGAGACTGCGGCGGGCGTGGTCTGGGCCGC
>JAOACN010000135.1 GCA_026417815.1 Chloroflexaceae bacterium
GCTCACCCCCAGCGCCTCCAGCGTTCGCAAGTCGCTGATCTTGATCCCGCTGATGCGCTCCATCACCAGCACGCGCCTGGTGGTCATTTCCATGATCGGCTCGGGGAAATAGACGCCATGGACCCCCGCGAAGTTCTTGCGGAACGTGGCCGCGTTGCGACCCTCTTCCACGTAGTCCAGTTCGAGCATCAGGACCCTGGCGAACTCGCCCAGCAGCGCCTCCAGGTCGGCCCGGCGCCGAATTGGCGGGTAGTTCTTCACCAGACGGATCACCCAGGAGACCGCGCTCAGATCTACCTTGATGATCTGCTCGATGAACGGTCGTTGCACCTTGATGGCCACATCGCGCCCGTCGTGGAGCGTCGCAAAGTGGACCTGGCCAAGGGAGGCCGCAGCGACGGCCTCCTGCTCGAAGTGCAGGAACAACTCACTGGGCGGAGCGCCCAGCTCTTCGATGATGACCTCAAGCACGTGGCTCGCCGGGGCCGGCGGCACCTCATCTTGCAGCCCGGCCAGCTCTCGGCGCACCACCTCCGGCACCACATCGGCGCGGGAGGAGAGGAACTGGCCGAGCTTGATCTGCATCCCGCCCAGATCAATTGCCAGCTTGCGGAAATCGCGGGCCAGGCGCTGCCAGCGGCGGTTGGCGCTGCGCCGCACCAGCCAGCGTAACAGGCCGATCTGGGCCAGAAAAATGTCCCAGACAAAGATATGAATAACGACCCGGAGCATGTATGCGGAAACGCGCAAAAACCGCTGGCGCGGATGAAACTGGGGCGCCGCGGTGGAGCGAGGTCCGCCAGTCTGATCAGTGATCGTTGTGACCACGCCGGAAAATTGTGTATCTTGCGTCATATTTGCCGTGGGTTCGCTGATTCTCCTCAGGATTATACCAGAAACCCCGTTCCAGCGACGACCCCCGGCCGGGAGGGATACGGGGCCAACGCAAAGTTCGTCTCCTGTCAGGGGACGGTCGCCTGCTCCTCAGGCAGGGTCTGGGGAAACCCGGTTTCCCCAGACCCTGCCATTGCTGGAACGAGCTACACGTAAATCTTCCGACCGATGCCGCGCCCGCGGGATTGCGGTACCATGCGCCAGAACTACGCCAGCGCCGCCCGACCAGCAGCAGACGGATGCCTCCTATGGCCATTGACAGCGTGCGCCTCCTCAGCGATAGCGCGGCTCGCCTCTGGCGGCGCCTCAGCGCCATCCGCTCCCTTGAGCCCACCGTCGGCAACGCCTGTTTCGACGACTGGCTCGGCCCGACGGACGTCGCGGCGTTTGACCAGGCTGAGGAACAGGCACTGCGGCGCGACTACCACCTCCTCACCAATCTCCTGACCGAACTGGAGACATTGCTCCACTCGCGCGAGCGGGCGATCGCTCTGGTGCGCGCCGAGGCTGTACGTGTTCACACTTCTCCTGGGAGCGAGGGCATCTTGCCCTCGAATCCTGACGAGGCGGGACGCCCTCGCTCCCAGGTCTGCGGGGTTACTCCAACTCTGAACACGTACCCGAGGCTGCTGAGTTGACTCCCTCCCCTCAAGCGGCTACAATGTCCTGGTGATCATCCTGCCCCAGTGTCCGATAGGAGTGCGGCAAAACTGCGTGGGGCCCGACCCACTACCACAAAGTGAGCGTCAATGTTTGAGAGCCTTTCCGACCGTCTCCAGGCGGTGTTTCAAAAACTCGGCAGCAAGGGGCGCCTTGACGAAAATGACGTCCGCGAGGCGATGAAGGCGGTTCGACTGGCCCTGCTTGAAGCCGATGTGAACTTCAAGGTTGTTAAAGATTTCGTTGCTCGAGTGACCGAACAGGCCATCGGTGAAGAGGTTACCAAGAGCCTGACGCCCCACCAGCAGGTGGTCAAGATCGTTCACAACGAACTGATCAACCTGCTGGGGGTTGAAAACGCGCCGCTCCAGGAGGCCCGACCGGGCCCGACGGTGATTATGCTCGTCGGGCTCCAGGGCACCGGTAAGACCACCCTTGCCGCCAAACTGGCCCTGCACCTGCGCAAAAAGGGGCGCCGCGTGATGCTCGCCGCCTGCGACGTCTACCGCCCGGCCGCCATTACCCAGTTGCAAACCCTCGGCAAGCAGTTGAATGTGCCGGTCTACAGCGAGGGCACGTCCGCGCGCCCGCCGGATATTGCCGCCCGCGCCGTGGAACAGGCCCGGCGCGATCTGGTCAATGTGGTGATCATCGACACCGCGGGCCGCCTGCAGATCGACGAGCCGTTGATGCAGGAACTCGCCGAGATTGACGCCCGGGTGCATCCCACCGAGCGCCTGCTCGTCGTTGACGCCATGACCGGCCAGGAAGCCGTGCGCGTCGCCGAGGCCTTTAACGCCCGCGTGAACCTGACGGGCCTGGTGATGACGAAGATGGACGGTGATGCCCGCGGCGGCGCGGCCCTCTCGGTGCGCGCCGTCACCGGCGTGCCGATCAAGTTTCTGTCCACCGGCGAAAAGGTAGATACCCACACCCTTGAACCGTTCTACCCCGACCGGCTGGCCTCGCGCATCCTCGGCATGGGCGATGTGCTCTCGCTCATCGAGAAGGCCGAGCAGATGTACGACGCCGAGCAGGCCCGCGCGATGGAGAAGAAGCTGCGCAAGGGCAAGTTTGATTTTGAGGACTTCCTGACGTCCATGCAGCAAATGCGCAAGCTCGGCCCGCTGCAGGAACTGCTCAAGCTCATCCCTGGCCTGGGCCAGCTTGCCCGCAATGAGGAACTGGTTGATGAGCGCCAGCTTAAGCGCGTCGAGGCCATGATCTTCTCGATGACCCCCTATGAGCGGCGCAACCCCGAGGTAATCAAGGGCAGCCGTCGCGCGCGCATCGCCCGTGGCAGCGGCACCTCCGAGCGCGAAGTGGCCGCCCTGGTCAAGCAGTTCCAACAGATGCAGCGCGTGATGAAGCAGATTGCCAGCGACCAGGGCCGCGGCGGCCGCCGCGGGGGGCGCGGCGGACGGGGCGGCCCCGGCGGTCCCGGTGGCCTGGACATCAACGAGTTGATGCGAATGCTGAAGTGATGGCAGGCGGACCTGGCGCTTTCCCGGCTTGATGCAACGTCCGCCGCCCGCGGGGGGCCGGGGGCCGGGGGGCCGGGGGGCCGGGGGGCTGAGGCGGCTACGTCGCCAAAATCCTGGAGTTTGTGGCTCGCCCCGGAGTCTTTGCATTACCCCCGGGCGCCAACCATTTCCACGCGACCTGGACAAGTATGGTATAATCGCCGATTAGATGTCCGCAAGGCTTCGCCCGCCCGGCGGACAACGGATCGCCGAGGGCTTCGCCCTCCGCTTCTCCGCAGACCGTTACCTGCAAGGCCGCGCAGCAAAACCAGGTCTTCGATCTGGTTACTGGAGGTAAAATACACGTATGGTAAAGATCCGTCTTCGCCGCACCGGCAAGACCAAACAGCCCAGCTACCGCGTGGTGGTCGCCGACTCGCGCTCGCCCCGCGATGGCAAGTTTATCGAGATTATTGGCCACTACAATCCGATTCGCCAGCCCAAGATCCTGGAAATCAAGGCCGATCGCGCCCGCTACTGGCTCAGCGTCGGCGCCCAACCTACGGAAACCGTAGTTAAGCTGCTCCAGCGGGTGAACGTGCTCGATGAGAACGGTCGCCCAACTCCCGCCCCGGCGGAGGCCTGACCGGCGGCTGAATGAACCCAACCGGCGCGCATTGCTGCGGGCCCATCGGTTTGCGATAGCTTATGAAAGCGTTGCTCGAGTATATCGCCCTGAACCTCGTGGATAACCACGAGGCCGTGCATATTAAGGAACGGGTCGGTCGCTTCACCGTGACCTATGAACTCTCCGTTGCCCCGGACGAGACCGGGAAGGTCATCGGGCGCAGCGGGCGCGTGGCCAAGGCCATCCGCGATCTCATGGGCGTCGCCGCTGCCCGCCAGAACAAACGGGTCCACGTGGATATCGATTAGTGGCCGCGCCGCGTCCGCGGTTTCTACCTGCCTTACAGTTGGAGGGGCGCGGGGAGGCGTAACCTCCCCGCGCCCCCGTTCCGCCCGCCGCGAGCGGAACCAACCGATCGCGGACGGCTTCGCCTTCCTTCCCTTGTGATCATTAAGCAATAAATCCGGTATAGCCCGCGCAGGCGGGCTTCGCTTCGGTAGCCCGCGGCTTATGAAGATTAAGAGGATAATCCGGCATCGCCCGCGCAGGCGGGCTTCGCTTCGGTAGCCCGCGGCTTCAGCCGCCGGGCTATAGCTTTTTGCCGCTTGCGGGGGTTGCGGGGGCCTGCGGCCCCCTCCGAACCTCCTCCCGGCGGAAGCCGCGGCAGGTGAGAACGTAGAGATAGGGCGAATACCGGTTGATATTCTTAATCTTCATCAGGGAGCTTTAGAGGGGTAGGCCCCTCCAATCGTTGCTATGACCGAGCCTTCACCTGACGAATTCCTGCTGATCGGCCAGATCGCCGCGCCCTTCGGCGTGCGCGGTCAGATCAAGGTGAAATCCTTTACCGATCGGCCCGAGCACCTCAGTCGCCACGTGCGCACGGGCTATCTCGGTGACCAGCACACGCCCCTGACGCTGACCGGAGTGTTTGAACACAAGCCCGGGCTTCTCGTCGTGACCCTGCGCGAAATCACCAGCCGCGAGGCCGCCGATGCCCTGCGCGGCATCGAGATCTACATTCGGGCCAGCGAGGCGGCCCCCCTGGCCGAAGATGAGTATTTCCTTCACCAGTTGATCGGCCTGCAAGCCAGCACCGAGGACGGCCAGGTGATTGGCCAGGTGCGTGAGGTGCTCGAAACCGGCGCTGGCGAGGTGCTGGTCATCGCCCGCCCCGACCACGCCGACGCCCTGGTTCCCATGGTCCGCGACTTTATCGTCACCCTCGATATTGCCAATGGGCGCGTTATTATTCGCCCGATCGAGGGCCTGCTCTAATCCCCGACCCCGTCCTCCGACCCTTCCCTGCTCACTGCGCCACGGGCAGCACGATCCGAAAGGTGGTCCCTTCACCAACAACCGAGCGCACCGCGAGATCGCCGTGGTGCTGCTCGATGATGCTATAACTCACCGCCAGGCCCAACCCGGTGCCCTTAGTGCGCGTGGTAAAAAAGGGTTCGAAGATCTTCGGCAGATCCTGGGTCGGAATGCCGCTGCCGGTATCGCTGATCTCGATCACCACCATGGCCCGGCCCGCCCGCTCCGACGTTCCTCCCGCCAGAACGGTCACGAACCCCTCGGTGTCAGGCTCCGCGCCCTCTTCAAGCAGCGCGGTCTTCACGCGAAGTTCGCCACCGTCGGGCATGGCCTCGAGCGCGTTAAAGATCAGGTTGAAACACACCTGTTTGAGATGATTGCTGATGGCGAACACCCGGGGTAACCGCCCTGCCCGCTGGCGGATCAACCGTACCCCCTGCTCGGCCATCTGCGTCTCGGTCAGGGTCAGCACCGCATCGAGGATCTCGTCTACATCCGCCGGGCGCATCCCCTCGCGACTGGGTCGGTAGAAGTCGAGCATGCGCTGCACGATGCTGATCAGCCGCTCGATCTCCTCCTGGGTCATTTTCAGGTACCGCTCACGCTTCTCCTCGGTGAGCGAGCGAGTTAACATCAAATGGACCGAGTTGTGAATGGCCTGGAGGGGGTTGTTTATCTCGTGGGCCAGGGAGGCCGACAGGCGGCCCAGGGCCGCGAGTTTCTCCGCCTGCACCAGTTGCTTGGCAATGCGCTGGCGCTCGCTCACATCCCGGGCGATCACCAGGATCAGGCGCTCACCGGCATGGGACACGGCGCTGAGACTGACCGCAACCGGGGTGGTCTGTTCCTGCCGGGTGTGCAGGTCCATCTCAATTTCCGACCCCTCACGCACCGCTCCGCCATTGTGCCCCTCAGCGGTCCGCTGGACCAGTTCGGCCAGGGCCGGCAAGAGCTGGTCGAGGGGCATCGCGAGCAACTCGGCGTGGGTATAGCCGCTCAACTGCTCCAGGGCCAGATTGGCATCGAGGATCGTTCGTCCGGTAGCATCAACCAGCAGCACGGCATCGCTGGCGTGCTGAAGCAGGGCGCGATACCGGCCCTCCGAAGAGGCAACGCGGGTGTACAGGCGCGCATTCTCGATGGCGATTGCCGCCTGGGCCGCCAGCAGCATCAACAGTTCCTGGTCGTCCTCGGTGAACGGTTGCCGCGCGTAGGCCTTCGCCGCGTTGAGCACCCCCAGCACCCGCTCGCCGGCCAGCACCGGTACCGACAGGGCCGAGCCGATCTCTTCGGTCAGGAAGACGCCGCGCAGATCGTCCACGGGGAGCGCCAGATCACCGCTGAAGTCGAGACGCACCGGCTGGCGACGCATGGCCACCCAGCCGGCCAGACTGCGCTCTGCCGCCACGCGGTGACCCACGCGCACCTGGGCGGGCAGGCCGGAACAGGCCACGATGCGCAGCCACTGCCCATCGTCCTCGAAGAGCATGAGCGAGGCGCGGTCGGCCTCAAGCTCGGTGCGCACCGTCTCGATAATCAGGTCCTGCAAACGTTGCAGGTCAAGTTCGCCGAGCAAACGCTGGCCGATACGCACGACCGGTCGCAGGGCGGCCACCCGATCGCGCGAGCGGGCCGCGCGGCGCTCGCTGGCGATTTCCAGGGCCGTAGCGCGCAGATCGTCGGCGCTGAAGGGTTTGAGCAGCAGGCCCCGCGCCCCCAGACGCATCGCCCGGGCAACAAACTCGACCGAAGCGCCGCTGCACATCAGGAGAATGGGCACCCGCACCTGCTGCTCGTGTAACAGCTCCAGCAGGGCCAATCCATCGTCATTGGGAGCGGCGCCATCGAGCAGCACCAGGTCATACGCGGCAACCAGGAGCGCGTCGCGGACGGCAGCGGGCGCATCCACGGCCTGAACGACAAAGCCGGCTTCACGCAGCGTAGCCGCACAGACTTCACGTGTGATCGGGTCGCTATCGATTACCAGGGCGTGCCCAGAATGGTAACTCATAGGGTACGGCGAGCGTGATAGGGGCGAACCCGCTATGACGCTCACGACTTCATCCGCCGCTCAAGCTCCTGCCAGACTGCCTCGAGGGGCAGGCCGCGTTCCTCCAGCAAGACCACGATATGATACAGCAGGTCGGCCAGTTCATAGGCCAGTTCGGCGTGGGAGGCATTTTTTGCCGCGATCACCACTTCCACCGCTTCCTCGCCAACTTTCTTGGCGATCCGATCCACCCCCTCCTGGAGCAGGCGCGCGGTGTAGGACGTTTCGGGCGACGCGGCGCGCCGAACGCGCACCCCCTCGGCCAGGCGGCCGAGCACGGCGCCGGGAGGAGCGGAACGGCGGGTCAGCGTGCCCGTGGCATCGTGGTGGAAGCAACTACGCTCACCGGTGTGGCAGGTGGGCCCGGCAGGTTCGGCCAGCACCAGCAGCGCATCGCCATCGCAATCAACCCGCAGGTCAACCAGGCGCAGCACATGGCCGCTCGTCTCACCTTTGCGCCAGAGCGCCTGCCGGGAACGGCTCCAGAACGTCACCAGGCCAGTGGCGCGGGTCAACTCCAGGGCCTCGGCGTTCATGTACCCCAGCATCAGCACTTCGCCGGTGCGCGCGTGCTGCACAATCGCAGGCGCCAGGCCCTGCTGGTCGAAATGGAGCTCCATAAAGATCCTCTTAGCTCTCCTTTGTCACGTGCCACAGCTTCCGCTGCGAGGAGGTTCGGAGAGGGCCGCGGGCCCCCGCAACCCCCGCCAGCGGCAACGTGACGAAGTAGAGTTAGGAGCCTGAACGTCTGTCGGGGACGGACCCTGCTCAAGCCCTGATCCGAACGGGCCTCAATGGCGAAAATGCCGTCGCCCGGTAAAGACCATCGCGGCGTTGGCGGCGTCGGCGGCGGCGATCCCCTCTGCATCGCGCACCGAACCGCCAGGCTGGATCACCGCCGTGGCGCCAGCGCGCAGGGCCGTCTCCACGCCATCGGCGAAGGGAAACAGCGCATCGCTCGCCACCACGCTCCCCGCGAGCGACAGGCCGGCCTGCTGGGCCTTCCACACCGCCAGGCGCGAGCTATCCACCCGGCTCATCTGCCCGGCGCCGATGCCGAGGGTGCGATCGGGGCCAGTATAGACAATCGCGTTGGACTTCACGTGCTTGACCACGCGCCAGGCAAAGCGCAGGGCGCGCTCTTCATCGGGGGTTGGGGCGCGCCGCGTCACCACGCGCCACTCCTCGCCAGCCAGGGGGGCGCGGTCGGCTTCCTGGGCCAGCACGCCGCCGGGAACGCTCCGCAGCACAATTTCGGGGGTCGCGCCGACCGGTTGCAGCGCGCGGAGCAGGCGGAGGTTCTTCTTCTTCCGCAGATGCTCCAGCGCATCGGGGGCAAACTCGGGAGCGATAATAATCTCGGTAAAAATCTCGCCGATCGCCTGCGCCAGGGGCAGGTCGAGGGGCCGATTAACAGCGATGATCCCGCCGAAGGGCGCATCGCGGTCGGTGGCGAAGGCTTTCTCCCATGCCTCCAGCGGGGTGGGCGCCACACCAACGCCACAGGGATTGGTATGTTTGATAATCGCCACGGCGGCGCCCTCGGAGGCGGGAAACTCTCCGATCAACTCTGCCGCGGCGCCGGTGTCGAGGATGTTATTGTACGAAAGTTCCTTGCCGTGCAATTGCTCGAACACGCTCCGGAAGTCGCCATAGAGGGCGGCGCGCTGGTGAGGATTCTCACCGTAGCGCAGCGATTGGACGCGCGGCCAGGCCACGACGAGCGTTTCGGGGAAGGGATCGGCGGCCAGGTAGGCGGCGATGGCGGCATCGTAGGCGGCGGTATGGGCAAAGGTCTTCGCGGCCAGGCGCCGGCGCGTTTCCAGACTCACGGCGCCCGCGCGCAACTCAGCAAGCGTCGCGGGATAATCGGCCGGATCGACCAGGGACACGACGTGGGCAAAGTTCTTGGCAGCGGCGCGCAAGAGGGCCACACCGCCGATGTCAATCTGCTCGATGGCCTCCTCAAGCGTCGCCTCGGGCCGAGCGATGGTTTGTTGGAAGGGGTAAAGATTGACGACCAGGAGATCGATCGGCGCGAGGCCATGCTCGGCTAGCTGGGCCATATGAGACGGCCGATCGCGGCGGGCGAGCAGACCGGCGTGAATGGCCGGATGCAGGGGCTTGACCCTGTCTCTTATACACATCTCCGAGCCCACG
>JAOACN010000289.1 GCA_026417815.1 Chloroflexaceae bacterium
GATGTGTATAAGAGACAGATCCACAGGTTCACCGGCCCCAGGGTGTCAATGATGATCAAGCGGTTGTAGGTGAGGTAGTTTCGCGCCGTCCACGGGGCGATGATCGCCGCGAAGGGCAGCAGAAAGATCGCCGCGGCGATCACGAAGCGCCGCAGCCAGGGCCACAGCCGCGCCGCGCGAGGGCCGGGCGGTCGCTGGTCGCCACGCGCCGTTTCCCACAGCAGGAACCCCAGCACAAAGACCGCGGCGTAGAGCGCCGGCGAACGGGCCAGGGCCGCCACGGCCAGCGCCGCGCCCGCGCCGGCCAGCCAGGGCCAGCGCCGGCTGTCGCGCCAGCGCACCAGGGCCCAGCAACTCAGCACCAGGGCGAAGAAGAAGAGCGGTTCGCTCAGGATCAGCGCCGGCAGTTCCACCAGCGGAAACCAGACCGCCAGCACCGTGGCGAAGATCAGACCCGCCTGCCGGCTGAACAGGCGCCGGGCCATGTCGTAGCCCACGGGAACGAGGAGCAGTGAGAGGGCCACCTGCACGCCGCGGATCATGGCGATGCCCAGGGGCGGATCGCCCAGGATCATCGCCGTCTTCAGCATCGCGGCGAAGAAAAAGACGTGGCCGGGCGGCCGGATCAGCCACGAGTTGTCCAGGTATTCCCCGGTGGCGGCCAGGCGCAGCGCCCGCTGGTAGTAGTCGCCGTCATCGGCCGCCGAGAAGCGCGGGTCGATGTCGTTGCCGGCGAGGGACCAGAGCCGCAAGCCCAGTCCCAGCAGCACCAGCGCCGCCAGGTACAGCGCGGTGGCCGAAATACGCGGCCATGCCATTGCCGGGCTGCGGGTCGTTTCGCTTGCCTTGCTGCCAGAGGGGGTTACGCGTGCCGTGTGCATGCCGTTTTTTGACGTTCTCTATGGGCGAGGGCCTGGTGAAACCAGGGTTCCCCATACCTCTTTCGGCTGGCAGAGGGATGCCGCTCCTCACCCACCCCGCCGCGCTGTGCTCGACGCCCCCTCCCTCTTCACCTACGGTGGAGAGGGAGGGGGCCAGGGGGAGGGTGAGGACCATATCCCCCTTCAGTCACCCGCCCCCGTTCCCAGACGGTACAACCCATACCGCCCGCTCGCGCTCACCCGCGCTGCGGCTGGATCAGGCAGCGGCGGAGGCCCCGCCGTCTCGTCCCACAGCAGGTAGCGCGCCCCCGCGGCGTGTACCGCGGCAACATCCTCTGCTCGTACCATCGCCCCGGCCGCGACGTGCGGGGGCCAGTCAACCACGCGATGGGCAATGGCCGAGTACTTGGCCAGGGGCAGCCGGTTTGACACCCGTGCGGCGATCCGGTCGCCGGGGGCAGTGGCCGCCTCGACCATGCGGATCGCCGCGACTTCTTCGGCGGGCTGCTGCACCAGGACGTAGCGCGCCCCGCTTTCGTAACCACCCCATAGTACCACAACCAGCGCCAGGCTCGTGCCGAGCAGCAACCGCCCTCCGCGCGCCAGCCGCCACAGGCTCCAGCCGGCCGCGACGGCGTAGATCGCCGCCAGCGGCAGAAAGAAGCGCTGCAGGCTGAAAGCCGTGCTGACCAGGGCGACGTATCCGGCGATGAGAAACAGCAGCGCCGCGGGAACCCGTAGATCCCGGCCGCTTCGGCGGACGAGCAACAGCAGCCAGCCCAGCAGCCCCCCCGCGGCCAGCCAGTTGGCCGGCCAGCCGAGCAGACGCAGTTGCCAGGCGCGTCCGAACTCGCTGGTGTCTTCGGCGCCGCTTCCGGTGTAGCCAATCACGTTGCGCCACCAGTTGTCCAGGAAGCGCGCCGGGTCGCGCAGCACCACCTCGATCAGCCCGATGTCGTTGGGGGCTTCTTCCCAGCGCCCCCAGTCGGTGTTGCCGTACACTGCCAGCCAGATGTTCTTGGCCTGCTGATTGTAGAGCGGATTGCCGGTCGCGATGGCGTTGACGATGAGTTGCGGCAGCATGACGGCGAGCATCGCGCCAACGAAGACCGCCGCCAGCCTGCGGGGCCGCGATCGGGCCGCCAGCAGCAGGGCGATGCCGCCCCAGGGCAGCAGGATCAGGCCGGGGTGGCGCATGAGAAAGGCCAGTCCCCCGCCAAGACCGGCAATGGCCGCCAGCCACAGCGCACCCGCTCCTTCCGGCTTGCCCCTCGTCTGGCCTGGTTCAGGATCAGCGATGCCAGCTTTACCGTCTCTCCACACCTCCACATCTCTACTTCTCCACATAACCGGTTCATCCGGCTGGGAAGGCGAGGAGGTCAGGGTCACATTGTTAGACAGGTTTGATCCATGCCCGAGCGCGGCTGCCAGGGCGGCCACGCTCAGGGTCACGCAGGCGGCAAAGGGCATGTCGCTGCCCACGTATAGCCCGTACTGCGCCACCAGGCCGTTCAGCGCCAGGGCCAGGAGGGCCAGCAGGGCCGGGCCGGGCGGCAGCACGACGCGGGCGAGCCAGTACCCCGCTCCGAGCAGCGCCGCCCCGCTCAGCGCCGCCAGGAAGCGGGCCGCCAGGAAAGCGTTGCCCTCGAAGAAGGGCCGTGCCAGCCAGAGCAACAGCGGGTACCCCAGGTTGTAGAACCCGTCGGCCTGGAAGATGCTGGCCAGGGTGTCGCGCGTGGCAAAGACGCGAAAATCGTTCTCCACCCCCGGCCGGGAGAGGGTGACGTGCCGTTGGGCGAGGACCAGGGTCGCCGCGGTCCACAGGCCGATCACGGCGGTGGGCGCCGCGTTGCTGACGAGACGCGGCCAGCGCGCGGCCAGGGCCGGCCCCTCGCGCAGGGTCAGCAACCCGCCGAGGACAAGCACGGCGAGCGGCGGCAGCGCCCGCAGCGGGTAGGGGTAGAACGGCGGCTGGAGCCGGTAGAGCAGCAGCCAGGCCAGGCCGTAGACCAGCAGGGCGACGGCGGGGGCGCGGCCCATCCGCTCCCGTGGCGCGTTGCCGCCGGCAGGCAACAGCGCCCAGAGCAGCGCGCCCACCGCGGCGGCGTAGGCGACCTGCGTAGGATAGGGTGCAATCAAGCCCGGACCGACCCGATAGATCGCCCGGTCAACCAGCGCGCCCACCTCGCGCCCATCGGCGAGGCGGGTCGTGTCGGCGCGGATCTCAACGAAGAAGTCGGTGGCCTTGAGCCATCCGCTGCGGATGGGTACCCGGCGCTCTTCCCACGCGCCACTGGCCTGGAAGCGGTCGAGTTCCGTAACCCCATTGAGCAGCAGGATGACCTCGGGGGGCGGGCCGCTCTCGCGCCAGCCCCGTAAACGCAGGCTGACCTCGCCGGGCAGGCCGGCCTGGGGGAAGATCAGGGCCGCCGAGGCGCCGCTCCAGCGGGCCCCGCCCTCGGCGCCCTCAAGGTACGGTCGCGGACCACCGGGATCGCCGGGCCGCTCGGCGTCGAAAAAGCCCTGGGTGTAGGCCGCATCGAAGCCGCCGACATTGACCGCATGGGTTGCCGGGATCTGCGAGAGCAGGATGATCATCAGCGCGCCGAGCGCGGCCCAGCTCAGGGCCGGAACGAAGCGCGCTGGCGCCCGGGCTAGGAGCGAGCGCCTGGTCTGAAGGGCGTGTTTCAAACGCGGTTCCAGAGGGGCGGTTTGGGCGTCAGTAGTCTGTAAACGACGGTTTCATCCGCGTGCGGCATGTTTGGCGACCGTTGGGAAGAGTTGCGGAGGGCGCAACCCTCCGCAATCCTTCTTGTTCCGCCCGCGGCGGGCGCGCGCCCTGGCGCGGCCAGAACGTGCCCGCTGCGGCGGGCGGAACGGGGGTTGCCGCGAGGCGTAGCCTCCGCGCAACCCCCCAACTGATAGGCGTGAACCATGTCCACGGCGGAAATCACCAGAAAATCACGGACTGGCGGTCGGGACGGGCGTCGCCTCCGGCTGGCGCACGGGCACGTCGCCGGTTGGCGGACTGAGCAGGGCCTGGTTGACCCAGCCGGCGCCGTCCGGGCTGTTGATCACCGAGACCGGGCTCCGCCGGGCCCCCAGGCGGATCAGGTACCACTGGCTGTTCTGGCTGCGCCCGATGAAAATGATCTCGTCACCCAGGCTCACCCGCCCGATCGGCTGGTTATCGGTGCCGGGGAAGGGCCGCACGTTCGCGTCCTGGCGCACTGTGCCGGTCAAGACATCTGTGGCAACGCTGGCCGTCGTGGGCGCGAGTACTGGTTCCACTCTGCGCGCGGCAGGAGTCGGCGCGGGCGCTGGCGCCGCCGTGGGCGCGGAAGGGGCGGGAGTCGGCGCCACCGTGGGCAGGGTGAACTGGGGGATCTCTGTTTGGCCAGGTATGACCCGGCCAAAACCGGCCAGTTCTTCGCGCAGGGCGCTAACCACGCTAAACGCCAGCACCAGAGCGAAGATCATCAGCACCGCGACGAACGCGGTCTTGACCAGTTCAAGCCCTTGCCCCCACACGCTGCGACGACCAATCTCGTCCAGGGCGCTGCGGGCCGTGTCGGCCACTGGCTCGCCCCAACTTGTTCGTCCCTGGTC
>JAOACN010000409.1 GCA_026417815.1 Chloroflexaceae bacterium
CCACTGATGGCCCCGCTGGTCATCGCTGGCGCTAGAAATACCACCAGCAGCAACTCCACGAAGGCCAGGCCCTTGAACAGCCCCTGACCCACCTGTGCGCTCAGCAACACGGCGCCGAAGCGCGCCTGTTGCGCCATCAACTGAAAGATCCCCACGCCGGCGAGGGCCAGTAGCGCGAGAAATACGGTCAACACCACGTAGGGCCGCGCGCCCCGCATACGTGTGCGCGCCTCGCGCACGATGATGGGGTTGATCCGTGGTGGCTGGAGGCGTGTTCCGCGCATAGAACCCATTCCTGTTGAACAGAGCGTATGCCCATCATCGGCAGGTCGCATTGGCAATCTACGACGACAACGAGACTGTGTCCCGGCGCGGTTGCGAGGGCCTGTGACCCTCACGGGATTTCCCTTTCCGGTGCGGCGCGGCCCCGCCGAGCCCCCCCTGCAAGGGGCGGTCTGGTTGCGGTACGAAAATCCCCAATCCGAAATGTACGTGTTCAGCGTTGGGGTAGCCCCGCAGACCTGGGAGCAAGGGTGTCCCACCCTCGTCAAGATCCGAGGGCAAGCTGCCCTCGCTCCCAGGAGAAGTGTGAACACGTACTCCGAAATGCCCTTACTCTGCCGTTGTCAGGCGCAGGAACAACTCCTCCAGGTTCTCCGCCTGGGCCCGAAACTCGCTGACCACCACCCCTGCGTGCACCAGGCGCGTCAGCAGCGCCGCCTGCCGCTCTTCATCGCTCTCCTCCACCTCAACCAGCACCACTGCCTCGTCCGATGGATCCAGCCGCACGCCCCGCAGCCGCGGCAGTCCCTCCTCTGGCGTGGCCGCCAGGTGGTGCAGCAACGCCCGGGCCGTCTCGAGATCGCGCAGCACGCGGATGCGCAGCCGGGCGCTCCCTTCCAGTTGCCGGCGCACCACCTCCACCGGCCCGCTCACCACCATCTTCCCACTGTCGATGATCCCGATCTCGTTGCACACCTCGGCCAGTTCGCTCAAAATGTGCGAACTGACCAGCACCGTCTTGCCCATGTCACGCAGGGTGCGGAGCAACTCCCGCAACTCCACTCGCGCCCGCGGGTCCAGACCGCTCGCCGGTTCGTCCAGCAGCAACACGGGCGGATCGTGCACCAGCGCGTGGGCCAGGCAGAGCCGTTGCTGCATGCCGCGCGACAGGCTCTGCACATAGGCGTTACGGCGATCGGCCAGATCGACCAGGTTGAGCAACTCGTCCACCGTCCGGCGGCGGCGCGCCGCTTCCAGCCCATAGCAGCGGGCGAAAAAGTCGAGATACTCCCAGACCCGCAGGTCGTCGTAGACGCCAAAGAAGTCGGGCATGTAGCCCACCAGGCGCTGGCCGCCGCCGGGGATGAGCCGCTGGCCCATCAGCCGAATCTCCCCGGAGGTCGGCTCGATCAGCCCGGCGAGCAGGCGCAGGGTTGTCGTCTTCCCGGCGCCGTTGGGGCCGATGAAGCCGTAAATGCTCCCCCGGGCCACCGTCAGGTTCAAGTGGTCGAGGGCTACCGTGCGGCCATAGCGCCGGGTGAGGTTGATCGTCTCGATCGCCGGGGTCATGGCATGCTTCCCTTCAACGTGGCATCTACATACACGCATCCAACGCCGGCCTCCCCCTGGGGGTGGCTCAACCGCACCCGGATGACGCCGTTGCTGCCGAGGAAGCGCCCCGGGGCCTCGATGGGCTGCGAACGGCGCGTCAGCGTTTGCGTCTCCCAGGCGCCCGTGTTCCAATTGTACAGTTCAACCACAGTGGTGTTTTGCCAGGGTCCATCGGAACTGGTCTCGAGGGTCATCATCTCCGGGCGCAACCCGTACAGGTCGCGGGGCAGCACCAGGTTCGCCACCACTGGCTCGGGCCGCAACAGCGTGCCCAGACCCTGACCGCCCATACAGGTCGCGGGGCTGGCGCTTTCAAAGCGGGTCGCCAGCCAGCCCCGCCCCAGCGTCACCGTATCGTCGGCAAATGTAATCCTCGGCCTGGCGGTGATGAGCGTCGTATGCTGGTCGGTCGCCCGCGTTCCCTCGAGGATGGCCGACAGAGGCGGCACGCGGCTCCAGGCAATCACCAGCGGCTGACCATTCTGGTGCGACAGCCCGTAGCTGTAGAAGGCGTCGAGAATGCGAATGCGCTGCTGCAGATCGGTGGCGAGCGGCTGGCTGTCGGGCCGACCCTGACGGTCAATCTCCTCGCCGTAGATCAGGTACCCCGGTGGGAGAACCGGCCCGAACAATCCCGGCTGGGCCACCCGTCGGCGCTCCAGGAGGCCGCTGCGCCGCTCGCCCGGGGCCAGATCGCCCAGGCGCGCCACCCGGTCGCCCTGTACCAGGGCCACATCTGCCAGCGCGTGATCGCCGCGGTTCTCAACCTCCCCGCGCACCTCGTTGCCCGCGATGGTAAGACGCGCAACCAGCCCGGTCGGGCCGGTGATGACATCGGTGCTCACCGCGCGCATGGACCACTGGGCCACCTCGAAGGTGTGGGCCTTCGCGCCCCCGTCAGGGTTCTGGAGAAACACCCCGCCGCCGGCCGTGGAAGGGTCCCACGGCCCCTGGATGGACACCGGGCGCAGCAGCGGAACGGCGTCGTTCGTTGCCGCGACGCGCAGGCTATAGTTGTGCCGTTTGGGGGAGAACAGCCCCGCGAAGGAACGCAAGCGGGCCTGGTCGCCGTCGAGCATCTCGACCAGGTTGACCGACGCCAGCAGCACGTCGCCGCCCCGCCGGGCGTATCCGACGCCATAGGTCAACCCGGCAAAGACGAGGGTGAGCGCCGGAACCGCGACCCATCCCCAGGCCTGCCGGTCGAAGCGGCGCAGCACAAGATACGTAACCGGGCCGACCAGGACGATATAGGCCAGCAGCAGTCCGGCCAGCAAGTCCAGGGGCGGAAATTCCAGCGCCGGCAGGCTGGTAAGGCTGGCAGCCAGGCTGCCCTCAAGGAAGCCATCCAGGTTGATCGCCTGAGCCTCGAAGCCCGGCGGCGGTGGCGCCAGCGGGCGCATCAGCACCTCCCACGCCTCTGGCGCCTCGCTCCACGCTCGCGCCGCCGGATGCGCCAGCGGCCAGGGGATCACCGTGATCGCGCCGCGCCCCAGACTCTGCTCGAGAACGGCCACCTTCGGAGCGGTAGGGAGCGGCAGGGGGTAGGGAGCGGGCGCGCTGGCGTCCTGCAGGGGCGTCAGCCGGGCCAGCGGCACCGGCCCGGTCCCGGCATCGGCGCCGAAGAGCGTCGTGGCAGCCACCGGCTCGACCGCGGTCACCGTTACCGTCCGCAGGGTCGCAGGCAGGCCGGCCAGGATCCGCCGCAAACCGTCCCCTCCGCCGAGGATCAACTGGCCGCCCCGCAGCACCCACTCGCTGAGCGCCACGCGCTGCCGTTCGTTCAACTCCTCGGTGGGCGCGTCTTCCAGAATGATCGCGTCGAGCGCGCTGAGACCCAGGGCGTGCTCAGGCACGTCTGTGGGGCGCAGCGTAATCGGGACGAGCACGGCCCCGCCGGAGAGACGCGCGGGCAGGTTCACCGGCGCTTCACCCTGACCAACCACCGCGACGTAACGAGCCCGAGGATTGACTGGCGGAAGTTGCAGGGTCGTGGCGGCAAGTTCTTGATCGGCCTGGAGCGCCTGCACCCGCAGTCGCCGCGAGGCGGGCGTCAGGTAGACGTAGATGGACACCGCCTTACGCCCACGGTTAGGCAGCTCCACCACCGTCGCGTACTGGGCGCCCTCACGTGTGCCGACGCGCACCTCCACCGTCCGGTCAGCGCCCTCGTTGGCCAGTTCTACAATGATCGGCATCCACCGGTTGGGGCGAAACATCCCCTCATAGGCGGGACGGGCGGTCAGGCTGAGCGTCGCTGTGGCGGGAGGGGCGGCGTTCCCTGCCGCCGCCAGGGCAGCGGTCAGGAT
>JAOACN010000436.1 GCA_026417815.1 Chloroflexaceae bacterium
GTGTAGCTGGGATCGTCCGATTCGTTGTGACCGTGGCGGCGGTAGCAGAACATGTCCACCACCACGTCCTTGTGAAAGCGCTGGCGAAATTCGAAAGCGATTTGCACGGCCCGCAAGCAGGCCTCGGGGTCATCGCCGTTAACGTGAAAGATTGGGGCCTGCACCATGCGCGCCACGTCGCTGTACCGCGCCGTGGGGATGGCGGCGCGCACCTGCGCGTATACCTCGAACGAGGCCCGCGTTCCCAGCACCGGCCCCGGCCCCTCGGCCAGCTTCGCGATGATCGCGGCCGCCTGCTCAGGACGCTTGCCCGCGCAAAACACCACCTCGGGAAAGCCGACCCGCAGGGCGCGGTGCGTATCAAGCCGGGCAAAGCCCAGATCCTCGAAGGGCAGCCGGCGCAACGCTGCCAGGGCCTCCTCGATCCCGGTTTCACTCCGTTGCACCTGTTCCAGCAATGCGCGTAGGGTTTGCTCGTCCATGGTTTCGCAGGCTTCCCCGGGGGTGCGTAATGGTTCCCGGGAGGGCTGCGCCCTCCCGGACCCTCCCCGTTCAGGCCGTGGCATTCGCGGGAGGGCGCGGTCCTCCCGCACCCTCCCCGTCGGGGTTTTACCTCCACCACCGGGGTGTTCCCGGGAGGGCCGCGCCCTCGCGGACCCTCCCCGTTCAGGCCGTGGCATTCGCGGGAGGGCGCGGCCCTCCGCGTTCCTTTTGCTCCGCCCGCGGCGGGCGCGTGCCCTGGCGAAGCCAGAACGAGTCTGCCGCCGAAGGCGGAAAAGGGTTTCCGGGGAGGCGCCACCTCCCCGCACCCCTCTCACGGCAACGTAGGTGCGGACCATGCCTCAAATCTCAATGACCTGCCCATCGCGCCCGATTTCGGCGCTGCCGGTGAAGCCCCCGGCCGCCACCGCGGCCAGGGCCGCCTCCTCGGGCATCGTCCAGCGCGGGCTGTAGTGCACCAGCACCAGCCGCGCCACGCCCGCCGCCGCCGCCAGCGCCCCGGCCTGCTGCGGGGTGCTATGTCCCGCAAAAGGCGCCGCCGTGGTGGCCTCGTGGATGAGCGTCGTAGCGCCCCGGGCCAGGTCCTCCACCGCCGCGCACGGCTCAGTGTCGGCTGAGTAGACCAGGGCGCGGCCCGGGGCCTCGAAGCGCAACGCCAGACCGGGGCGGCTATGCGCTGTCGGCGCAGTCCGCACCTGCCACCCCTGGTCAAGCGCCAGCGTGTCGCCGGGCTGCAGCGGGCGCCAGTCCGCCGGCACGTGGTACTCGACCTGCATGGCCTCCAGGGTATGCTCCAGCAACTGCAACACTGGCGCCAACCCGTAGATGGGCAGCGGCGCCTCGCGCCCGCCCAGGCGCATGCTGAAGATCAACCCCGGCAAGCCGTTGATGTGATCGCAGTGGCTGTGGGTGATGATGACTCCGGTCAGAACCTGCGGGTCGATCCCGGCCCGCAGGAGCCGCTCGTAGGCGCCGCCTCCCGCGTCAACCAGCAGCGGGCCGCCCGGCCCGTCCCAGACCATGTGCGTGTGTCCCCGGTCCGCCTCCGGCAGACCCGTTCCCGTCCCCAGCAGGATCATGCGTGGCATGACACCAGTTCCTGTTGCATAGGCTGCCTGCCCATCATTGCCACATCACATAATCCAACACGCATGTCTTGCGGTTGCATGCCTCCGCGCACATCATAGCACGCCTGCGGGCGCTTCGCAGGGGGCAAGCCCGCAGGGCCGCGTTCACCAAAAAAGGGGTGTGGAAGGGCGCAGCCCTCCCACACCTTCGCACACGAGGCCGAGTTCACCGATCGCCGATCAGTCTATTTTACGAGGAGCGGCAGGTGGATCTGGTAGGTCGTGACCCTCAGCGTGCCCTCCACGTAGGTAATGCTGTAGTTGGGACTTGTCAGACCAGAAGGCACGATCGGATACGCGCCCGGCGGGCTGCTCTCGGTTGCCGTAGTCGTGAAGCTCAACTCACCCTGCAACACGTCCAGCCCCTCACCGTTCACGAAGCCAGTGTAGTTCACCGTGAACGGCGGATTGGGATTGCCGAAGGGTCTGGAGGCGTCATTCGCCCTGACGGTTAGCGGGGCCGGAATGATCGCCAGTGTGCCAGGCTCGAAGGTCAGCGTGTAACGGTCGGCGCCGTATTCTGACAGGCTCAGCGTGCCCTGATTGATGGGATAGTTGCCTACCGGGCTGGTAATCGTGGTTGAGGTTACCAGACTACCGGTCAACACCTGCTCCAGCGTATCACCGCCCCGCAGATTTGCGGTGTAGGTCAGGCTCGGATTCGCCGCCCCGTAGGTCCGGCTGCGGTTGTTGGCAACGACCGTCAGCGGGGCGCGGGTCACGGTCAATGTGCTCGGCACGAAGCTGTTAAGCGTGTAGCGCGCGGCGCCGTAGCCGCTCAACGCGAGCGACCCCTGGGTGATCGGGTAGGTCCCCACCGGAGAATTGACCGTGGCGGTCGTTCCCAGGAAGCCCGTGAATACCTGGTCAACCCTATCGCCGTTGCGTAGATTGGCGGTGTAGCTCAGCGTTGGATCAGCCTGGCCGTATTCGCGGCTCTGGCCACTGGCAACCACCGTGAGCGGAGCGCGCGTGACGGTCAGTGTGCCGGGCACGAAGTTGACCGTGTACCGCCGCGCCCCGTAATCGGTCAGCCGCAGCGTCCCCTGGGTGATCGCATAGGTTCCCGCTGGACTGCCAGGATTCGCTTCCGTCGCGAGCGCGCCGGTCAGCACCTGGCCAGCGGTGTCACCATTGCGCAGACCTTCCACCGTGTAGGTCAGCGTCGAGTTCGGGTCGCCGTAGACCCGGCTCTGGTTCACGGCGCGGATCGTCAGCGGGGCGCGCTGCACGCGGATGCGGTAGCCCCGCGCGGCAACCGTTCCCGATCCTGGCGGCTGATTGGCTTCCCCTGTCACGCCAATGGCGAACGTAATGCCGTTGGGATCGTCGGTTGCCGGCTCGGTTACCGTCCCGCCCGGAGGAGTGGCGATCCGCGCCTCGGTTTGACTGTCCTGAATGATCTGGATGCCGGTGGGCAGTCGGGCGCCCAGCGGGGGGTTGTAGGGAGGGTCGCCGACGGGCGGGGGATTAACGATGAAGAACTGGGTTCCCGTAATCGTGCCGGTGGCTACCAGGCGCACAGGGGGGCCGGAAGGGGGGTAGGGATAGCCGTAAATGGCATCCGGGAGGGTCGAACCGCCCGGGGGCGTCGGGTCAACATACGCTACGGCGTACACCGCTGAGGTGGCGGTCAGGGCCACCAGGGCGATCAGGAGGGCCGCCAGGGCGCTGCGGATCGGCACCTTGCGGTACCAGGGGGTGGGGGTGGATGTGCGCATCCTCTGCTCCTTGTCTCGACGACGATGAAAACGACGGTCTCCGATGGCCGCCGGAGACGGCATCCATGGGTACTACACGGCAGCGCTAGCTCGGTAATACGCTTATCCGGTACGCTAGTACGGATGTATGAGAAATGCGTGAGCCCCTCCCCGCGAACTGAATGAAAAGCCTGTCACCCGGCGTTTCGCTTGCGCATAACGAAGGGGGATGGCGGGAAACCCCTTTCCCGCCATCCCCCTCGTAACTGACCGGCGACGCGGCCGCCCGGCCAGTGAGCCAGCCGGGGCCGCGAGCACTGCGCCCTCCCGGAGAACCGGGGAAACCAGCTCCCCCGCCTCGCTGCCGATTGCGAGGGCGCATCCTCCCGGGAGAACCCTATCCTGTCATTGCGCGGCTTCGCCGTACAACGCCAGGCGCTCGTCATCACTCCATTGCCACGATGCGCTTGCGCAGGGCGTAGATCGCCGCCTGGGTGCGATCGGCCAGGTGGAGCTTGGATAAAATGTTGCTCACGTGGGTCTTGACCGTCTTTTCCGAGACGATCAAGGCTTCGGCGATCTCCTTGTTCGATTTGCCCCGGGCAATCAGGCGCAGCACCTCCAGTTCGCGGGGGGTGAGTTGTTCGACAGGGGCTTCGTCGGGCCGCGGGGCGCTGAACTCCTGCATGAGCCGGGCGGCGACCTCGGGGTGCAGCACAGCTTCGTTGCGTTGCGCGGCGCGAATGGCGTGGGCCAGCTCCTCCGGCGAGACGTCCTTGAGCAGGTAGGAGATCGCGCCGGCCTTGATCGCCGGGAAGACCTTGTTGTCGTCGGCGAAGCTGGTGAGCACGATCACCCGCGTGTTGGGGCTGGCGGCCTTGATCTGACGGGTGGCTTCGACCCCGTCAATGCCGGGCATCACCAGGTCCATCAGCACCACGTCGGGGATCAGCTCGCGCGCCAGTTGCACGCCCTCTTCGCCGCTGGAGGCCTCGCCGACGATCTCGATGTCCTCCTGTAACTCCAGAAAATCCCGCAATCCCTGGCGGACCACGCGGTGGTCATCGATCAGCAGCACGGTGATAGGATCCACGGATTGTCCTTTCCTGAGGTGAACATAGCCCCCTCACGGGAGGGTCGGGTCGTCGTCAATCCGGCCGGTTACAGGGGGGAAACCAGGTTTCCCCATCCCCCTGCCTCTCAGGTGTAAGGTTTTTCGAGCGAGAAGGGGTTTTCGGCATTCCAATGCGCTTCCGATCCTCACCCCCCTGCCCCCCTCTCCACCATAGGTGGAGAGGGGGAATTGGGCGTCCTGATGCCCCAGATCGCGAATGTGACGCGAGGATGTGCCGGAAAACCCTACGCCTGAGAACATCCCCCTGCCCGGGGAAGGGCGCCAGCGGCCCCGCGCCGCCCGGAGGGCGATGGGGAACCCGGCGCTCCCCATCGCCCTACCGCGGCACGGTGACGATCACCTCGGCGCCGCAACCGACCGCGGAACGCACCTCCACCGTACCGCCAATCTCGGCGGCGCGCTCGCGCATGCTCAACAGGCCGAAGTGCCGCCCGTCGCCGGCGGGCAGGGCCTCGGGGTCGAACCCCTGGCCATCGTCGCGCACGGAGACCCGCACGCGCTCGCTGGTGAAGGTGAGTGTAATCTCGACGTTCCGGGCGTTGGCGTGCTTGACCACGTTGTTCAGGGCCTCCTGGACGATGCGGTAGATCGGCTGCTCGATACCGCGGGCCAGACGCTCGTCGCCGCTGACGCTGAGGGTGATCACCATCCCCTCGCGATGGGCCAGGAACCGGGCGTGTTGCCGCAGCGCGGCCACCAGTCCCTGATCGCGCAAGGCCGGCGGGCGAAGCTGGTAGATCAAGGCGCGCATCTCGGCCAGCGCGGCGGTGGCCGTCTCCTGCAACCGCTCAAGCTGGAGCGCGACCCGCTGCGGGTTGCGCTCGAGTTGCACCCGCGCCGCCTGCGCGGTAAGGGTGATGCTGAAGAGTTGCTGGGTCACACTGTCGTGCAACTCGCGGGCCAGCCGGTTGCGCTCCTCCAGAACCGCCGCGGTCTGGGCCTTGCGGTAGAGCCGGGCATTTTCGAGGGCGCTGGCAAGGATATCGGCCACGGTGGTCAGGGTGCGCGCATCCTCTTCGCTGAAGGCCCCCGGCCGGGGCGCCTCGGCGTTGATCACGCCGAGGACCCGTCCGCTCGCCATGATGGGCACGGCGAGTTCAGCGCGCACGCCGGCCCGCTCGGGGAGGGGCAGATAGTCGGGATCGGCGGAGACGTCGTTTACCAGCAACGTCTGGCCACTGCGGGCGGCGCGCCCGATCAGCCCCAGGCTGCGATGCTGGCGGTACCCGGCCGGTGGCGACGCCACCCGGCCACTGGAGGCGGCGAGCGCCAGATCGCCGGTCTCTTCATCCACCAGAAAGAGATCCACCTGATCGTAGCCAAACCCGCGGCGGATCTCGGCGGTGACCTCGGGGAGGCTTACCGCCTGGTCGAGCGAGGCCGAGGCGCTGCGGGCGATGGCGTTGAGCACGGCGAGCTGTTCGGCGCGGCGCTGCACCTGGGCGGCCAGATCCTGCGCCTCGGCGTAGAGACGGGCCGAGGTGATCGGGCCGCCGACCTGGGCGGCAATGGCCTCGAGCAGATCCACGTCCTCGTAGGTAAAGGCCCCGGGGCGTGGCGCCCCTACGTTGAGCGTGCCGATCACCCGCCCTCCACTGCGGAGGGGTACGACAATCGCGGCGCGGGCGGCGGGGTCGGGCGGGGGGAAGCTGGCATGTTCATCGAACTGGTTGGCAAAGAAGGCCCGATCGTGGCGGGCCGCCCAGCCGATCATCCCCTCGCCGACACTGAAACGAGCGCCGAGCAGGTGCGCCTCGCCGGGCGCGGCCGCGACGATGACCAGCGTATCGGCGCCATCGAGCAGGGCCAGCGAACCGCTGCCAAAGGCGGCCGCCACACGCTCGATGGTCCGATCGAGAATGGCCCGCACATCGAGGGTCGCGCTGACATCGCGCCCGAGGGCGGCCAGCAGTTGTTCCCTGGCCAGCAGCCGCGCGCTGCGCTCGGCGAGACGCACATTTTCGACGGCCATGGCCGCCTGGCGCGCGATGGCCTCGATCACCAGCACGACGGTTGGATCGAGCGCCGGCATATCCGCAGGGAGCGCCAGATAGATCACCCCGATCAGGCGATCGCCACGCCCCCGCAATGGCGCCAGGAGGACGGCGGACCCCTGAACAGCCTCGGCATCGGCGGCGAGTGGCAACGGTTCGCCCGCGGGCAATAAAAACGAGTCGCTCACCCGGTATTCGGCCCGCAACAGGACCGGGTAGGCCCCCGGCGGCACGACCTCGGCGCGCAGCCGCGCCTCGAGCGCTGGCGCGACGCCGGCGAAGGCCACGGCTTCCAGAGCGTCGGTGTCAATGTTCCGCAGGCGCACATACGCCCGCGGGCTGGCGACTACGCGACGCAACGTCTCGGCAACTTCCCGCAGCAGCGTCTCGGGGGCGTCGTGCGCGCGGATGTGGCTGCCCAGGGCCAGCAGATCGCCCAGAGGCAGCGCCAGCGTTCCCCCGCGATGCGGCTCATTGCCCGGTAGCGGCCCGCTCATAGCGCATCGTCCTCGAACGTCGCCTCGGCGGGGGCCAGCACGGCCTCGCCGCGGCCAATGCTGATGATCCCGAAGAGGTCGCGCTGTTCCACGGCGATAACGCGCCGTTTCAGCAACTCGAGCACTGCCCAGAAGGTGACGATCACCTCTTCCCGCCGCGTATCCGGGGCCAGCAGGTCGTCGAAGCTGAACCAGGGCGCCCGCTCCAGGCGCCGCAGAATGTCGGCAACCACCTGGGCCACGGTCAGGCGCGGGCCAAGGGCGATGACCGCGGCCTGTTCCAGCGGCAGGGCCAGTTGTAGGCGGCGCTGGAGCGCGGCGACCAGCTCGGCCACTGTATGCCGCACGGG
>JAOACN010000570.1 GCA_026417815.1 Chloroflexaceae bacterium
TCTCTACCCCCGCCGGGGCGTCTCTACCCCCGCCGGGGCGTCTCTACCCCCGCCGGGGCGTCTCTACCCCCGCCGGGGCGTCTCTACCCCCGCCGGGGCGTCTTTAACCCCCACGGGGCGTCTCTAACCCCCCACGGGGCAGGATGACTCAAGCGGTAGCGCCCCCTTGCCGCCTGCCGCGCAACCGTAGCCAGCCCCAGCGGGCCAGCAACAGCAGCGGCAACCAGACTGGCGACCAGATCAGCAAGATAATGCCAAGGTTCACCAGTTCCTGCCCGAAGGCGATCAGGTCGCGCAGGGCCTCACGGGCCACATTGAGCGGCTTCCAGCCATCTTCCTCGATGATCGCCGGTGGAGGTGGCACCGGGCGCACCTCCACCGTGATGGTTGAAAAGGCCGCGCTCTGTTGCAGGTACTTCATGCGCCCCTGGATCTGCTCGATCTGTCCCTGCACCTCGGTGAGGGCCTGGTTGACCTGCAGGGCGTCCTCCACCTTGTCGGCGCGTCCCAGGAGTTCAAGCAGGCGGTCGCGGGTGGCTTCGAGGTTACGCAGCTGCGATTCGAGATCAACGAACTCTTCGGTCACGTCATCGCCGCTGATCGTCCGCGCGAGAACCTTGCGCGCCAGCCCTTCGACCCCGCTGAGGGCTTCGTCGAAGCGCTGGGCCGGCACGCGGATGGTGATTATCGCCATGCGCCCCGCCTCGGTTCCATTGGTCTGCAAGGAGACGACGTAGCCGCCGAGTTCCTGCGCGCGGGCGCTGATGCGCGTTTCGGCTTCGGCCACGTTCTCCACTTCAATGCTCAGGGTTGCCGTTTTGATCACCAGGCGCGGGAAACCCGGTTGGGCCGCTGTGTCTGGTGCGCCTGACGGGCTGCCCGCCGCGTCGTTGCCATACGCCGGCTCGATGGCCGCCGGCCCCGCCGTGGGCATCGGCGCGCGCGCCTCGGCCGAGTCGACCGCCGAGACGCCTCCGACCGCCGGGGCCGGGGCGCTTTCAGGTCGAGCCATGACGCCGCATCCGGCCAGGAACAGAGCCGCCAGGAGGAGGAGAAGTCGCAGGTGTCGCATGGGTGGCTCCTTTGGTAAGCGTTTGTAGCCGTTTGATTGGATAAACGCTCCGGAGCGCCGAAAGGTTCCCGCGCCTTTTTCCTGGCGGTACGGGGTGGGGGCAGGGGCGGTTCGCGAACCGCCCCTGCCTGTCACTTTGCTCCTGTCGGGGGTTGCGGGGGCCGCAGGCCCCTTCCTGGCGTGGCAAAGCCGCGCCAGGAAGGGAAACGCTCGGAGGAGGGCAACCCTCCGAACCTCCTCGCGACGGAAGCCGCGGCAAGTGACAAAGGAGGGCCATGAGCAAAGATCTTCAGGTTATTCCGCCCACTGCGGGCGCGCATCCTGGCGGGCAGGCCAGGTCTGCCGCCACGGGCGGAAAAAGAGGTGGGTACGGGGAGGCCCGGCCTCCCCATGCCCCTCCAGGAGGTAATGTAGGTGCGAACTCCAGTGGGCCGACGCCCGTGGCGTCAGGGTGAGTTGTTCAGCGCGGTGATGCCGCGCTCGCTGCGGAGCAACTCGCCGCGCTGGCCGCTGGAAAGGTCCCACGCCCAGAGGCCTGTCTCTTATACACATCTGACGCTGCCGACGAGCGA
>JAOACN010000572.1 GCA_026417815.1 Chloroflexaceae bacterium
AGATGTGTATAAGAGACAGGCCCGACCCCGAGGGGCTCGGCGCGGCGCGGGCGATGCGTCTGGCGCTCCACCACGCCCGCATCGATCCGCAGCAGGTAGACTACATCAACGCCCACGCTACCGCCACGCCGGCCGGCGACCTGGCTGAAACCCGCGCCATCAAGCTCGTCTTCGGCGAATATGCCTACAGCGTGCCGGTCAGTTCCAACAAGTCCATGATCGGACACCTTACCGGCGCCGCGGGGGCGGTCGAAGCCGCCGCAACCGTGCTGACCATGCGCCATGGCCGTATCCCGCCGACGATCAACCTCGATGAGCCCGATCCAGAGTGCGACCTGGATTACGTGCCCAATGCCAGTCGCGCCGCCGAGGTGCAGATCGCCCTGTCGAACTCGTTCGGATTCGGTGGTGTGAACGCGGTGCTGGTGCTGCGGAAGGTATAGGACGATGACCTGGGGGATCATCGGTCACGAGTGGGCCGTCGAGCAACTGCGGGCCAGCATCCGCTCTGGCGCCGACGCCCACGCCTACCTCTTCAGCGGCCCGCCAGGATTGGGCAAGCGCCTGCTGGCGCTGCGGACGGCGCAGGCCCTCAACTGCGAGCAGGGGGCCGGCGACCCGTGCCTGGCCTGCCGCGCGTGCCGGCGCATCGAGCGCGGCAATCACCCCGATGTGCGCGTCGCGAGCATGGAGAGCCAGGCCGCCGCTGGCAAAGCTGAAGAGGCCGCGCGCCAGAAAGAACTGAAGATCGCCACCATCCGCGAATGGCAGCGCGACATTACGCTGCGACCGTATGAGGCGCAGCGTCGCGTGTTGATTCTCCACGACGCCGAGCGGCTCAGCGAAGAGGCCGCCAACGCCATGCTCAAGACGCTCGAGGAGCCGCCGCTCTACGCCACACTGATCCTGGTGGCCGATAGCAACGATCTGCTGCCCACCATCGTGTCTCGCTGCCGGGTCCTACGCCTGCGCCCACTCCCCCGGCGGCAGGTGGTCGCGGCGCTGGTCGGCCGGGGCGCCGATCCCGACACGGCGGCGTTGCTTGCCGCCTGGAGCGGCGGGCGCATTGGCCAGGCGCTGCAGTTGTTGGAGACGCCCGAAGCCATCGCCCGGCGCCATGAATACCTCGGCGCCCTGCTTGCCATCCACGAACAGGGGCGCAGCGAAGGGATGCGCTGGGCGCAGCAACGGGCGAAAGAGTACCGTAGCGGCGAGCAGGAGAGCGTTTTCGCCTGGCTCGAGCTGTGGCAAAGCTGGTGGCGAGACGTGCTGCTCGTCGCCGCGGGCAGCTCCGAAGGGGTGGTGAACATCAACCGCCGGGCCGATCTGGAGCGGATCGCGCAGCGCCACCCCCTCCCCCAGATCTACGCCTTCGTTACCCAGCTTGGCCATGCGGCCCAGCAACTCCGCGAGAATGCCAACCCTAACCTGGTGCTGGAGAACCTGGCCCTCCACGCCCCGGGGGCCTGAACCTGGTTGTATCCCTTACGTTACGGTGGGAGGGTTGCGGGGAGACTTCTGCCTCCCCGCAACCCTCCTTTCGGCTCTCCACGGGCGAAAAAACGTATCGCGGAGGGCGTCGCCCAGGAGAGAGCTATGGCCTCCCAAACCCTCCCCGCCGGCAAGGGCGCGGGGGAACCCGGTTTCCCCACGCCCCTCACCGGTCTGGTGCAGGACCTGCCAGGTGCGCCATTGAACCAGGGCTTGAAGCCTGTGTTACACTGCTCACGGGAATGGGATTGATGAAGGGTAGAGACGACGATGAGTCAATTCGACTATATCATCGCCGGCGGCGGGGCGGCCGGGTTGAGCCTTGCCTACCATCTCGATCAGGCGGGTTTGCACGATCGGCAGGTTCTGATTATTGAACAGGACGCCAAACAGCGCAATGATCGCACATGGTGCTTCTGGGAGGTCGGCGCCGGACCCTTCGAGGCGCTGGTAGCGCGAAGCTGGAAGCAAATCTGGTTCCATGGCGAGCGCTACTCGGAACGCATCGCCATCGAGCCCTACCGTTACAAGATGATCCAGGGTGGTGACTTCTACCGCTTCATGCACGACTGGATCGCTACCCGCCCCAACGTCAGCCGCTTGCAGGGCCGGGTCGAGCGGATCGCCGAGGCCCCCGGCGGCGTGGCGGTCTGGGTGGACGGGCAGGAGATTCGCGGGAACTGGGCCTTCAACAGCATCTACCGCCCGGCGCCCCGCCCGCCTGGCCACACCTACTGGCTGCAACATTTCAAAGGCTGGGTGATCACCACTTCACACCCGGTCTTTGATCCCGGCGCGGCGACCTTCATGGACTTCCGGGTGGAACAGCAGGACGACGTGCGCTTTGCTTACGTCCTGCCCTATGACGAGCGGACGGCCCTGGTGG
>JAOACN010000611.1 GCA_026417815.1 Chloroflexaceae bacterium
TGGCCGCCGCGCTGATCCCCTTGCTGGCGCACGACGAGCGGCTGACGCTCCTCTACGACCCCGCGCACCCGCTGCCGTTCCTGAATGCAGGGCGGCTGTCCATGCCGCCGTCGGCGCCGCGGGGGATGCAGGCCTGCCACGTGCCAGGCACTTCCGAAGTGCCTGGCACGTGGCAGGCCTGCATCTCCCGTGGCGCCGATGGCGGCATGGACGGCCGCTCTGCGTTCAGAAACGGCAGCGGGTGCGCGGGGTCGTAGAGGAGCGTCAGCCGCTCGTCGTGCGCCAGCAAGGGGATCAGCGCGGCGGCCAGGTTGGTCACATAGCGGCCGATGCCGGGGAAATGGGGCGTGGCGACCCGCGCGTCGAGGATGTAGTGCGACACGCCGTGACCTCACGCCCGGCTGAGATAGTCGGCAATCGCCTGCGCGTACGCGTCGAAGTCATCCAGATGCTTTTTCAGGATGCCATATACTCGCGCATTGTCAATCTCCGCGTAATCGTGAACGATCAGATTGCGGAAGCGCGCCATCTCCAGCAAGGTTTCAAGCAGATCGCCGGAAACAACTCCCTCATCAGCCAGGACACGGAAGACGTCCTGGTTGTCCTTCGCATACCGAAACCCTTCCAGAGCAATCAAGCGGCGGCCGATGTCCAGGCAGATTTCGACGGCTACTTGCAATCCTCGTTCGACGGCCCGCCGCAGCATCACATTGTCTACATATACCTGAAAACTGCGGGCGGCCTTGCGAAAACCTCGCAGTTCATCCAGATACTGTGCCAGCAGCCTGAGACGTTCGGTCAGCACGGCGTCGTCCAACAAGCCCTACCTCCTTGATCTTGGCGAACAGGTCACGGTTGAAGAAATCGTACATCGGCTTCAGGTCTTCGTACTCCTGCCCGGTTCGCACCTCGAACTCGACCCGCGCCTGACGATCGCGCTCGAAGAGGCGCCGGCCGTGGCGCAACACCTGGTAGCGCAGCAGCGGCGGCGCAGTGTTCAGGATGATCACGTCTACCTCGCGGTCGGCGAAGCGGCGGAACGCCTCCATCAGCTGCAGGCGCCGACCCAGGTCGCCCAACTCATCGTCGGGGATGCGGCCGAGCAGCACGGCGATATCAATGTCGGAGCGCGGGGTGGCGCGGCCCTCGGCCAACGAGCCGAAGAGGTACGCCGCCACGATGTCCTCCTGCGTCGCCAGGAAGGCGATCAGCCCGGCCTCGTCCAGCCGGGGCGGCTCGGTGTGGTGTCCCAGTTCGTCTTCGTCCCGCATCGCTCATCCCTCATCCCCGGCCGGCCACAAGCCGCGCTCTCGGATCAGCGCGATCTGACGGCGGGCATAGGCGGCGCCGCCGATCTCGAGCAGGGTCGCGTCTACGGCGGGCAGCGGCTCCTGCCACAGCCATTCCACCCGCAGCCAGAAGCCCGGCACGACGGCCGCGTGGTACTCTCCCTCGCGGCCCTCGAAGGCCAGGCGATAGCGCCGCTCGCCCAGGCGATAGAACTCGGCCCAGCGGGCCTCCGGGTCAATCAGCCAGTACTCCGGCACGCCGCCCTGCGCGTACTCGTAGAACTTCTCCCCGCGATCCCGACCGGCGCTCTCCGGCGAGAGGATCTCGATCACCAGGTCGGCCGGGCCGTCCAGGTAGTTGCGCCGCAGCCGGTCGAGGTGCTCGCGGGCCAGGAACAGCAGGTCCGGCTCGCGGCCGTGCTCCAGCTTCATCTGGAACGGTGCCGGCCGCACGATGCCCAGGTTGTGCGTCTCCACAAAGGTGCCCAAGACGGCGGTCAGAAAGCGCGTCAGGTCTTGATGACGATCGGATGCAGGGCTGGACATGATCACCTCTCCGTTTACCCATTCGGCCAGGGTGTCCTCGTCGGCCCAGGCCAGGAACTCCTCGTAGGTCATGCGCGGGGGTTGCTCGAGCGCGGCCATGATCTCCTGGCGCAAGGCCGGCGAGATGCGCCAGGAGGGGCCTTCGCGCGGCGCGGGCGGCGCGTCTTCGGACGGTTGAACCTTCGGTTTGGTCAAGACATCATCAACTTGAACAGCAGCCATCTCACACCTCCACTGCCCGCTATCATAGCATGACTAGATCAAAGGGTCAACGGGTTCCCGTCATCACCCTCCGATAAACAACCAGCGTCTCCTGCGCCGCACGCGCCCACGAGAAGCGCGCAGCCTGCTCCAGTCCGCGCGCCCGCAGCTCCGCGGCCAGGTCGGGGTCGGCGAGCACGCGGCGCAGCGCGTCGGTCAGCGCGTCTACGTCCAGCGGATCTACCAACAGCGCAGCGCCCGTTTCCCCCCTCTCCTCGCCGGAGAGGGGGCCGGGACCACCTACCCCCCCTTGCCCCCCTCCCTGTGCGGGAGGGGGGAGTGCCCTCCCCCTCTCCGTGTAGGAGAGGGGGCCGGGGGGTGAGGTGATCTCCGGCAAACTCGACGTGTTCGAGCACACCACCGGCGTGCCGCACGCCATCGCTTCCAGCACCGGCAGCCCGAAGCCCTCGAACTCGCTGGGGAACGCCAGCGCTTGCGCGCCGGCGTAGAGGGCCGGCAAGTCGGCGTCGGGCACGAAGCCGGGGAAGATGACCGCCTGCTTCGCCGGTGAACCCTCCAGTCGGGCGAAGAAGTCCTCGTACAGCCAGCCGCGCTTGCCCACGATGACCAGCGCGTCGGTGAGGCCCCCGGCATGGAGGCGCTCGAACGCAGTGAGCAGCCGGCCCAGGTTCTTGCGCGGCTCGATGGTGCCTACGAAGAGCAGGTAGCGGTCGGGCAGACGATAGCGCCGGCGCACCCCGGCGACGACCTCCGGCGGCTGGGGCCGGAAGCGCGGGTCGGCCGCCTCGTAGATCACGGTGATCTTGTCGGCCGGGACGCCGTAGGCCGCCATCACGTCCCGCTTCGTCTGCTCGGAGACCGCGATGATGTGATGCGCGCGGCGGCAGAAGAGGGGCATGGTCGCGTTGAGATACCAGCGGTTGAGCGGTTTGTGATGCTGCGGGTAGCGCCGGAAGATCAGATCGTGCACGGTGAGCACGGTGGGGATGCCCCGCAACGGCAACAGGAGATGTTCGGTCGCGTGGAAGAGGGTCGCGCCGGGCAACAGCCGATCGAAGCCGACGCGGGCCAGTTGCCCCAGCCATACCAGCATCCGCCACGGCTTGTAGCCCAGGTTGACGGTGACGGCCGGGATGTGCTCCAGTCCTGCCAGCGGTTCGATGCCGTGCTCGCGGTTGTAGAAGAAGGCGAAGGGAGTCGGGTAGTCGGGTAGTCGGGCAGTCGGGTAGTCGGTTGTTAGATCGTTGATTTGGGTAAGCAAAGCGCGGGCGAGGCTCTCGGCGTAGCGACCCAGGCCAGCGCGACGATGGACGGCGGCGGAGACATCGAAGTAGATGGTCATGCGTTCACTTTTTGGACTGCGCCGACGTGTCGGCGCTTTGGACTGCGCCCGCTTGCTGGCGCTCTGGATTGCGCCGACACGTCGGCGCTTTGGACCACGCCTGCTCGCCGGCGCTCTAGACTGCAGCGACGTGTCCGCGCTTTGGACTGCGCCCGCTTGCCGGCGTTTTGGATTGCGCCGACACGTCGGCGCTTTGCAAAGCGGCGCCACAGCGCCGCAGACC
>JAOACN010000627.1 GCA_026417815.1 Chloroflexaceae bacterium
CTCTCGAACGTGCCGGGCCTGCTGCGCAACTTCCCCGACGAGAACAGCCTGATCCCCCGTATCCCTCGCGGCGAGATCGAAGCGCACCTGGCCTTTGCTGAGGGTCGCATGCGTAAGAAGATCCTCGGCGCCCAGGAGGCCCTGGAACAGGGGGTGGGCCGGGTGGTGCTTGGCGACGCGCGCCGCACGGGGTGCATCAGCGCCGCTCTGGCCGGGCAGGGAACGGTCATCGCCTAGCTCCTGGGCCCAGGCGCTGGCTATGCCGGCGCTTCGGCCGTACGTACCTGTTCACACCTGGCGTAACAAGTAGAGCCTGGGAGCGAGGGCGTCTCGCCCTCGAAGCCACAACGAGGGCTGGAAGCCCTCGCTCCCAGGAGAAGTGTGAACAGTTGCAGCCTTACGCGCAGTTGCCAATTGGTACGCACCATCACTATAATGGTTCGCAGCGTAGCCATACGCCCGTGTTTCCCTCCTTAACGTTTTGTGGCGCAGGCTTGCCCGGCCCGTAGAGGTTAACCATGGGTCTGATCAAGAAAGTTGGCACGAAAGCCTTCAGCGTGCAACCTGCTGAGAGCCCTTCCACTCCACCACCCGAGGAGGGAACGCGGACCTTTGCTGGCGGCGCTGCTGCCGACGAGGGCACTCGAACCATTAGCCCCAACCATGCCGCCAGTGAGGACGCCAGCGCCAGCGCCGCAAAAACGGCCGCGCCGCGTAGCTCTGCCGCGATGCCGCTCCTTCCCGCCGGCGCCATGCTCCAGGGCCGCTACCAGATCGAAGAGGCCATCGGTATCGGCGGAATGAGCCTGGTCTATCGCGGACGGGACCTGCGCTTCAAGGACGTGGTGCGCTACTGCGCGGTCAAAGAAATGGCCCAGAGCGCGCCAGACTCGCACACGCGCCTGCTCAACCTGAAGAACTTTGAGCGCGAGGCCGGCCTGCTGGCGACCTTGCAACATCCGGCCATTCCCAAGGTCTATGACTTCTTCGAGGAAAACGGGCGCGTCTATCTGGTAATGGAACTGGTCAAGGGCAAGGATCTGGAGACGGTGCTCGAAGAGGCGGGCAAGCCGCTCGACGAAGTCCGCGTGGGGCGCTGGGCCGTGCAGATCTGCGACGTGCTGGCCTACCTGCACAACCACAAGCCGCAGCCGATCGTGTTCCGTGACCTGAAGCCGTCCAACATCATGGTGATCGAGGATGACCGCATCGTGCTGATTGACTTCGGCATCGCGCGCACCCTCAATCGTAGCGACCGCAAGGGCACCATGATCGGCACCGAGGGCTACTCGCCCCCCGAGCAGTACCGGGGCGTCGCCGAGCCGGTGGGCGACATTTACGCCCTCGGCGCAACCCTGCACCATCTGCTCACCAATACCGACCCGCGCCTGGAAACGCCCTTCACCTTCCACGAGCGTCCGATACGACAGCTTAACCCTGCCGTCTCGCCCGAGATGGAGGCGCTGATCGTCAAGGCGATCGAGTACGATATGGAGGCCCGCTGGCAGAGCGCCGAGGAGCTGAAACAGGCCTTGCTGGCCGTTCCAGGCATTGGCGAGACACCGGTAACCTCACGCGCCACGCCGCCAGCGGTGATCAAGGGCGCCGCCAGCACCAGCCTGGTCTGGAGCTTCGCCTGCGAAGATGAGGTGCGCTCCTCGCCCTGCGTCGCCGGTGGTATGCTCTTTATCGGTTCGTATGACCACAACCTCTATGCGCTCGACGCCGGGCGTGGCGAGTTCCGCTGGAAGTATGCCACCGAGGCCGGGATCAGTTCCTCGCCCGCGGTCTGGCAGGACAACGTCATTGTCGGTTCCGAAGATGGCGCGGTCTACTGCTGCGATATTCGCCGCGGCGGTCTGCGCTGGACCTTTCGTACCCCCAAGCCCGTGCGCTCCTCGCCGCGGATCGAGGATCGAGTGGTGTTTATCGGCTCCGATGACCAGCACGTCTACGCCCTCGATGGACTGCGCGGCACACTGATCTGGAAGTACCGCACCTGGAACCCCATCCGCTCGTCGGCCTGTATCGCCGGCCAGACAATCTTCATCGGCGGCGATGATGGGCACGTCTACTGCCTCGATGTGCGTAGCGGCGGGGTAAAGTGGAAACAGCGCACGCAGATGCCGGTCCGTTCTTCACCAGCCTTCGGCGAGGGGCTGATCTACGTCGGCTCGCTCGACCAGAACCTCTACGCCCTCGACGCCGAAGGCGGCTGGCCGGCCTGGCGCTTCCGCACCGGTCATTATGTCAATTCATCGCCGTGCGTGGTAGGCACCCGCGTCTTCGTCGGCGGCGTAGATGGGTTTTTCTATGCCCTCGACGCCAAGACGGGCCGTCTCGCATGGAAGTATGAGGTCGGCAGCCAGATCACCTCCTCGCCGCGGGTCGAGGCCGGCCGGGTGTACTTCGGCGCCGTGGACGGCTACGTGTACTGCCTCGATGCTGGCCAGGGC